>DAHUXF010000217.1 GCA_027307295.1 Acidobacteriaceae bacterium | reverse complement strand
GAAAATGGACGGCAGGATATTGGCGCTGATGCGGTTTTGGGAAATCTCATCGGAAATGAACCGGTGCGACACCTGGTCAATCCGTCCATAGGCTCCCAGGCCGCCGTATCGATCCAACGCGCGATCAATTCTGGCAATCACCTCAGGCTCGCTTGCGCCGCGCTGCAGTGTGGCAGCAACGGAATTGAACGCGCCTTCCATGTTAAACGCTGGTCCCAGAACATCTCGCGACATCCACAGTACGCCAAAGCGCTTGTTGTCGGGGAAGAGAGAGGCGCCGCCGCGAATCTCGTAAATGTACTCGGGTGAGAGCGCCACGCCCACAATGGTCAGCTTTTTCCACCGCCCGTTGATCACGGCATGAAGTTCGCTTCCTAAATCAAGCTGGTTGGCGTTAGCAAACGCTTCGCTGGCGATGACTTCATCGCTCGCCTCGGGACGCACATAGCGGCCGCTGCGAAGAAACAGATCATTGAGCATGGGAACGCGGCGGGGCGGAATTGAGATCAGCCGCCCGACAGCCGGTTCGTTGAGGCCCGGAACGTCAAGAGTGACATCCATCATTACACGGGTCTGGATGTCTGCCACTCCGGATATTTGGCCCAGCTTCGCCGCTACAGCATCGGGGGCCCTTTTCAGCTCGGCAAAAACATCGGCAAACCTGTAGCGGGCATAGTAATCGCTTTGCGAGGTCAACAGGGAACGATACATGCTCTTCATGGTGATGAACGATGCCACGCCGCATGCAATCACCAGCGCCACCGCGATCACCTGTCCCCGCAGGTGCAGGAAGTCGCGCAGCAGTTTTCGATGCAGAATCGTCATTTGTCTTACCAGACCAGTTGTTCCGGATTCGCCTTCTGGCTATTCCGCGCGATGTCCACGATTTCACCGCTGCGCAGACGTATGACACGGTCAGCCATGCCGGCGATCGCGGAGTTGTGGGTAATGACCGCTACGGTGGTGCGCAGCTCCTCGTTGATCCTTTTCAACACGTCAAGAACCAGTTTTGCTGTCGGAAAATCCAGTGCCCCGGTAGGCTCGTCACAGAGCAGAACATCGGGGCGCTTGGCGACCGCCCGCGCTATAGCGACCCGTTGCTGCTCCCCGCCTGAAAGCTGGGAAGGAAAATGATTCAGCCTGTCGCCCAGTCCAACCAGGTGCATGGCCTCTTCTGCGGACATAGGCTTTTCCGCAATTTCAGTAACCAGGGCAACGTTCTCCAGCGCCGTTAAGCTCGGAATCAGGTTGTAAAACTGAAAGACAAAGCCCACATGCTCCCGGCGGAACCGGGTCAGGCCGCGGTCGTCAGCGCCGGTGAGCACATGGTCCAGAAACCATACTTCGCCGCTGGTAGGAACATCCAGGCCTCCAAGAATATTCAGCAAAGTAGACTTGCCGCTTCCGGATGGCCCAAGAAACACCACGAATTCTCCCGAGAAAAGATCCAGGTTGATGGACCGTAGAGCATGCACCTCAACCTCGCCCATACTGTAAGTCTTGGAGACTGCATGCATGTGGAATACAGCTTCCGGCAGAGCGGACGGCGCGTTACTGGAAATATTCGATGCCATTCGTCTTTCATCCAAAGCGATTTGTGAACTACGCGTGAAATCAATCCGCGCACTGCATTTGGCAGAAAGGAATGCGCCTGCGGCGCATTCCCCAGTTGATTAGCGGCATTCACCACGTGGCCAGCTCGGGACGCCTTTTTCATCTCTCAGCGTCACGGTTTTGCCGCCGCTGGTGATCTGGCGGGCCATGAACATCTGCCCCCGCCTGGTGTTAGCTTTTGCTCCCACAATCTGGACCTGGTCGCCTTTCTTTAACTCAAGTTTTTGATCGGCCAGGAACTGGGTTGGGCCAAGCGCAACCTCAGTGCTACCCTTGTCGGTCTTCACCGTAAGGTGCGTTCCAGAGTGGCACATCATGTCCAGCGTCTGGATTTCTTCAATGGTCCCGGTAATTGTGGCTTCGGTGCTCGAGTCATACATACGGCCTTGACCCTTGCCTGGGGCTTGTGCCATGGCAATCGTTGCCGCCAGCACGATGAATAACAATGTCTTTCCTTTCATAACTACCTCCTTCATCAAACCTCTAACCTGATTCCCAAAAGTCCAAGCTTCTGCATCGGACGGAATGGGGCCGTCTGAAACTCCCGCACCAACCTTTTCTAGCTGGCAGCAACCATTGCAGATTCAACAATGGCCGGTTCCAGAACGATCTCAGTCCGCAATGACCTTGAGACCAAACAAGAGCGCTCCGTCTTTTCAAGAAGCCGCAGGGCGCGCTCACGGTCAGCTTCAAGGCGGATGGTCAAGAGCGGACGCAAGACTACCCGGCTGAAATGAAATCCTCCTTCGGCTTTTTCGACTGTGCCCTCTGCCTGGACCTCAAGCGCCGCAGCATCAAACTTGGAAAGCCCGGCAATGACTCGAAATGTAGTGACAAAGCAAGTTGTCACGGCAGCAAGGAAAAAGTGTTCAGGCGTCCAGAATCCGGCCTGGCCCTGAAATTCCGGAGGAGCTGAGAACTCCAGTTTGGCCGCTCCCGGCCCGCCCGTAACCACGCCGCGACGGCCTTCAGTCCAGGCAGCGTTGGCTGTGAAACGATAATTTGTATTCATTTGGTTGCCTCCATGGACCACTTCTATTTTCCGCCGGCGATCATGCAGCTCGTGGTCCGGCCCCGGCCTGTTTCGGCGGCGCTGCGGCGTCGGGCATGCCCAGCGCGCGAAAGAGCGTCATCGCCGGACACCAGTTGGTAAAGCCGGACTGGAACAGATTCAGCCCCACAAACGCCGTAAACAAAAACCAGTAAGAGGAAATCCAGTAGCCAAGCGCGAGCGAGATCAATACAAACGCGCCCGACATCAATCTGAGAGTACGTTCAACTGTCATTGCTATACCTCCATAAGTCATGCAACTTTTTCGGCCATGTTCTCAGGCGCGTGGACATGCGGCGGAATTGTATGTTCGTGCCTGCGTTCGCCCAGGTAGTAAAGCACCGGCACCGCCATGCGCGAGAGAAACGTAGAAGCCACTTCACCGGCCATAAGAGAGATGGCCAGACCTTGAAATATCGGATCAAACAGAATCACGCTTGCGCCCACCACAACGGCTGCCGCCGTCAGCAACATGGGACGGAAACGTATCGCGCCGGCATCCACAACGGCCTGGGCCAAGGGAACGCCATGCGACCGGCGCAATTCAATGAAGTCAACCAGGATGATCGAATTGCGGACAATGATTCCCGCCCCGGCAATAAAACCAATCATGGAAGTCGCGGTAAAGAACGCCCCCATCAAAGCGTGCGCCGGAAGAATGCCGACGAGCGTCAGGGGAATGGGCGCCATGATCACCAGCGGGGTACGGAAGGACTTGAACCAGCCCACCACCAGCACGTAAATCAGCACCAGAACGGCGGCAAAGGCCAGGCCAAGATCCCGAAAAACTTCCACGGTGATGTGCCACTCGCCGTCCCATTTCATCGAATAGTGTTCCGTCGATTCCGGCTGGACTGCGTTATAACGCTGCACGGAATATCCATCAGGAAGTTTCAGCCGGTCGATGGCTTCGTTCATTTTGAAGATCGCGTAGACCGGACTCTCTTCTTCTCCGGCCAGGTCCCCGGTGACGTAGACCACCGGTTGCATATTTTTGCGGTAGGCGCTCTGGTCAATGGTTGTCTCTGTGGTTCGCGTTACCTCGCCAAGCGAGACTTGTGCCCCGGTCGCGGTGGCCAGCTTGATATTCGATAGCTCTTCAATCCCGGACCGGTCTGAACGCCCCAGACGGACTTCAATAGGAATATCTTCGCGGCTGGTGGGACTATGAAGCAGGCCGGCTTCAGCTCCGTGCAAAGCCACCTGGACGGTGCGCGTTACGTCTGCGGCTGAGATGCCATGCAGCGCTGCTTTATCGAGATCAACCTGTATGTTGTACTTCGGTTGCGGATCTTCCACGTACCAGTCAACGTCCACCACTCCCGGAGTATGTTGAAAAATGTCCTTGATCCTGGCTGCCAGTGCCACCTGGCCGTTGCGGTCAGGACCGTAGACTTCCGCTACAAGGGTCTGTAGTACGGGCGGGCCGGGAGGAACTTCGCTGACCTTGATTCGCGCGCCGAACGGCTGGGCAATCTGTTGCAGGCGTGGACGCAGGCGCCGGGCGATCTCGTGACTCTGCGCGCTGCGGTCATGCTGCGGGAGAAGGTTGACTTGAATATCTGCCTGGTTCGGCTGGCCGCGCAGGAAGTAATGGCGCACCAGCCCGTTAAAGTTGTAAGGGCCTGAAGTGCCGGAATAGATCTGGTAGTTCTGAACTTCAGGCTGCTCTCCCAGGTATCTGGCCAGTTCCTGCGCCACCCGCGTGGTCTGCTCCAGGGTGGTTCCATCCGGCATATCCACAATCACCTGGAACTCGCTCTTATTGTCAAACGGAAGCATCTTGACGTGGACAAGTTTGAACGGTACAAGCGAGCAGGCGGCCAGCAGCAGCACGGCGATGCCAGCAAAGAACAGCATGCGCCGTTTTGCGCTGGCCAGCAATGGTTCCATCAAGCGGCGATAGAGGCGGGTCATCCAGCCTTCCGCTCCATGCGCTTGGCCGGCGCTGTCTTGAGAATAGTGACGGAGCAGGCGCAAGGCGGCCCAGGGAGAAACGACAAAAGCGACGGCCAGCGAAAAGAGCATCGCTGCCGATGCGCCGACTGGTATCGGGCGCATGTATGGCCCCATCAATCCCCGGACAAAGGCCATGGGCAAGATCGCGGCGATCACAGTAAACGTGGCCAGAATTGTGGGATTGCCGACTTCGTCTACAGCTTCAACCGCCACTTCAGTAAGCGGACGGCCGCGGCTTTCCGGCAGGCGAAAATGCCGCACAATGTTTTCCACCACAACAATGGCGTCATCCACCAGGATGCCAATACTGAAGATCAGGGCAAAGAGCGTGACCCGGTTAAGCGTGTAACCGTAAAAATAAAAGATGGCAAGCGTGAGTGCCAGCGTTACCGGGATGGCCAGCAGGACGACTCCAGACTCGCGCCAACCCAGGGCCAATGCAATCAGAAGAGTGACTGACAGGGTTGCCAAAAGCAGGTGCTTCAGCAACTCATCGGACTTGTCTTTGGCTGTTTCACCGTAATTTCGGGTCACGGTGAGGTTCACATCGGATGGGATCACGTTGCCGCGCAATTCATCCACTCGCTTTAGAACGCGCTGCGCAATGATCGTCGCATTCGTTCCCTTACGCTTGGCCGCAGTGATGGTTACCGCCGGAAATTCGCTTCCGGGTTGCGCGCCTCCCGCCAGTTCACCAGTACGGGACGTGCCTGCCCCATTGCCGAACAACACATAGTTTGCCGGCTCCTCTGGGCCATCCTCGATCTTCTGGGCCACATCCCGCAAATAGACCGGGCGTCCGGCATGAACACCTACAACAACCGTCTGCAGGTCTTCCGCGCGGGTAAAGAAGTATCCG
>DAHUXF010000216.1 GCA_027307295.1 Acidobacteriaceae bacterium | reverse complement strand
ACTCTTCGCGGTTATAGGCAATGCCGCCGCCGCTGCCGCCCAGCGTGAATGATGGCCGGATGATGAGCGGAAAACCGATCTTTCCGGAAAAATCCAATCCATCTTTAAGGTTGTTAATGAGGGCCGACTTGGGAACGTCCAGCCCGATGCGGCTCATGGCATCTTTAAAGAGCAAACGGTCTTCCGCCATTTTGATGGCGCGAAGCTGCGCGCCAATCAGCTCCACATTGTATTTCTCCAGAATGCCGGAGTCCGACAATTCCACCGCAAGGTTGAGTGCGGTCTGTCCACCCACAGTGGGCAGCAGGGCAAATTTTCCTGGGCCCCCATGCATCATCTCCGCTTCCTGCCGGATGATCTCTTCCAGATACGTCCTGGTCAGCGGCTCTATGTATGTGCGGTCCGCCATCTCCGGATCAGTCATGATGGTGGCGGGATTGGAGTTGGCCAGCACCACCTCATAGCCTTCAGCCTTCAAGGCCTTGCAGGCCTGTGTGCCGGAATAGTCGAATTCGCAGGCCTGGCCGATGACAATCGGACCGGAGCCGATGATGAGGACCTTCGAGATGTCATTACGGCGTGGCATTTATACGGTATTGCTCCCGGTTGAAAAGGCCGCAGCGTCAGGCATATTGCCCGTTTCAAAGTTTTGCAAGGGCACGGCATTTGTACAGGACACGGCGGATATATTCGTAAGTGGATGGGAATGCAAAGGTGGAAAGGGATGCAAACAGGGAAGGCAATGCAAAAATGAAAACGAATGCAGATGTAAACGGGGATGCAAAGAATCACCATGCCCAAGCGCCGTAGGCGCGGAATAAGTTAGCCCAGGGCGTAAGCCCTGGGTAAACGAGAGGAACACGGTGAGCCCCAGCGGGGCGACACAAACCCCTGCACGGTTTGCTGGCACGATTGTTAGAGACGCATGGTTCAATCTGTCGCCCCCTCCGGGGCTTTGCTTTTCATTCTGTTCACCCAGCGCTTCCGCGCTGGGCTAACTTATTTCGCCCCTTGCGGGGCTCATCATTTCCCTTTCCACTCCTCCATCAGCCCCATGAAATCCTTGAACAGATAGTGCGAGTCATGCGGGCCGGGCGAGGCTTCCGGGTGATACTGCACGGTGAAGAGCGGCAGTGTGCGATGGCGCAGGCCCTCCAGAGTATTGTCGTTTAAATCAACGTGCGTTTTCAGCACTTCAGACTCTTTCAGCGAATCAGGATCGACGGCAAAGTTATGGTTGTGGGCCGTGATCTCAATCTTCCCGGTTTCCAGTTGTTTCACCGGATGGTTTCCACCGTGATGCCCGAACTTGAGTTTGTACGTCCTGCCGCCCAGCGCCAGTCCCACCAGTTGATGCCCCAGGCAAATGCCAAAGATCGGCGTCTTGCCCATAAGCCGCCGGATATTATCGTGCGCGTAATGGCATGGCTCGGGGTCGCCGGGGCCGTTGGAGAGAAACACGCCATCCGGGTTCAATGACAGTACATCTTCGGCGCTGGTCATGGCCGGTACAACCGTCACACGGCAGCCCTGGTCCACCAGCATGCGCAGGATGTTCTGCTTTATGCCAAAGTCATATGCCACCACATGCTTGCTGGGAGGCTGGTCCTTCACGCCCACAATTTCCGTTGGCTCATGCGAGCGTGTTCCTGTTTCCCACTGGTAGCGGTGTTTGGTGGTGACGGCTTTGGCCAGGTCGGTGCCATCCATCTTGGGGAGGGAGCGCGCCTTGGCCACCAGCTTTTCCGGATCAGTTTCGATCGAGGAGATCACGCCCCGCATCACGCCATACGTGCGCAGATGCCGCACCAGCGCGCGCGTGTCAATCTCCGCAATCACCGGAATCTTGAATTTTTCCAGGTATTCATCCGTGACCTGCTGTGACCGCCAGTTGGAGCTGATGGGCGAGAACTCCCGCACCGCCAGACCTTCAATGTAAGGATGCGTGGCCTCATTGTCTTCCGGATTGGTGCCGTAATTGCCGATCTGGGGATTGGTCAGGATGACGATCTGCCCGGCATAGGAAGGATCGGTGAAAATTTCCTGGTAGCCGGTGATGGAGGTATTAAAAACAACTTCCCCGTAACATTCGCCTTTCGCGCCATGGCCTATGCCGCTGAAGATTCGTCCATCTTCCAGCGCAAGGATTGCCTGCATCGGAACTCCGAGGAGTGGATTTTTAAAATTTTATCACCTCCCAGGGCCGCTGAGACAGGCTGGTCTGTGGATAAAGATGCAGGAACTGGCAAAAAACTTCTCCTGCGGAAATTTGGCGGGGCAGGCCAGGAAATTCCAGTCCGCCGCGGGCACAATGGAATAGAATCAGCTTTTCACTCCCATGTCTGACTCCGCAATGGTCAAGCCCAATACCAGCGAAAAGAATGGGGCCAGTTCCGGCCCGCAGGTGAACGTATTTGCCGTGCACGGCGTTGACCCGGAGGTGCAGGCCTATGCCATGGCCAAGTATTCCCGGTCGGCGCTTTCCATGAAGGAATCCCTGCGGGAAATCAGCGAGCAGCGGGCAGAACAGTTTCTCAATACATTTTACTTCCAGTATGGCCACCGCTCCATTGCGGACCTGGCGCATCTGGCCTTTGCGATTGAGAAACTCTCCATTCTGGCGGCCATCATTCTTGTCGATGAACAGCGCTGGGACGGCCAGGAGCGGTCCACACGCTACCAGAATTTCAAAAAGAGCGGATATTTTGTTCCTGACTTTGGCGCTGATGAGGCGCAAAAAGCGCAGTACAGCCACACCGTGGATTTTCTCTTTTCCGAGTATGAGGTTTTCACGCAGGAGATGCTGCGTTTTTACACCACGCAGACGGCAAAGCCCGCGGACATGCCAGAAGAGCAATACACGCGCACGCTGCGCGCGCGGGCCTTTGATAATTCCCGTTACCTGCTGCCGCTGGCCACGAATACTTCTTTAGGGCAGATTGTGAATGCCCGCACGCTGGAAACCCAGATCACCCGCCTGCTCTCCAGTTCTTATGCAGAAGTCCGCCAGCTGGGTGCGCTGCTCAAAGATGCTGCCCGCGATACGGCGTACAACGTCCAGTCTGAATCCCTGCGCGCGCTGGTGGAAGAGATCAAGGCAGCCAATCCTGAACTGGGAGCCAGGGCAGAGCAACAGATTTTGCGCCCAACGCGGGTTTCTCCCACTCTGGTCAAATACGCGAATGCCAACGATTACGAGATACAGACGCGCAGAGAGCTGCAACAGGCGGCAGAGGGGCTGATGGAAGGCGTGGTCACGGGGCCTGCGCCGCTGGTGGACCTGATTGAGGATGGACCATTGGAAGTGGAGATCGCGTCCACGCTGCTCTATTCCGCCAGCCACTATTCTTACCGCCAGATCAGGGAAAGGGTGCATGCGCTTACGGACGCGCAGCGCAATGAGATCATTGATCTGGGCTTGCGCCATCGCGGCCCGCATGATGAGCTGTTGCGCAGCTTCCATGCCGGGCAGCAGTTCAAGTTCGATATTCTCATGGACGTCGGCGGGTTCCGTGATATGCACCGTCACCGCCGCTGCACGCAGATTGAGCAGGGCTTCACCCGTCATCATGGTTATGACACGCCGCCAGACGTCATTACCGCCGGGCTTGAAAACCGCTATAGGCATGCTATGGCGAAAGTAAGCTCCGCCTGCCAACAGATTGAAGCGGCAGTTCCAGAAGCGGCTTTGTACTTGCTGCCCATGGCCTTCCGCAAGCGGACGCTGTTCAAGATGGATTTTGCCGAGGCGCTCTACATCGCAGAGCTGCGCAGCGGCCCGGCAGGCCATTTTTCCTATCGCAATGTGGCGTATGCCATGTATGAGGAAGTGGCCAGGAAGCATCCGTCATTGGCGCATTATTTTCGCGTAAGTAATGTGAAAGAGCCAATTGACCTGTTGAAACGCTAAAGATGCATCTTTTTGCGACCTGATGCCGGGGTTGATTGGGACCAATTGCCGGCATGTTGCTGGCTTTACAAGCGCACTTGGGATGGTAAGTTTCCCCACAGCGTCTTTTGCATACGGCTGTTTGGGTTGCATTTGGGTATTGGGAATGAAAGATTGCGGCTGGTCGTTAAAAACTCCTTCTCCCGGCTCCGTTTCCGCTGTAAAATATCTTTATCTTAAGAAACCAGGTACGTGCTCATATCCCCCTCCGGCAGCTGAATTAGAAATTCTTTCCGCCGGGAGCCGCATGGTCTAATGTTCTTTCGACGGAGAGCTGATTCGCTTGCTCGAATCAATGCAAAAGATCGCCATTCTGTATGACGCCAGCCAGGCAATACTCTCGACCTTTGACCTGGATGAGGTACTGAATCGAATCCTTGAGATCATCCGGGATTTCTTTCAGTTGCAGAATGGGGCCGTGCTGCTTCTGGACAAGAGCCGCCAGGAGTTGCAGGTCCGCGCCCATCTTGGCCGCAGCAACGTAGAAGTGGGTTACCGCGTTGCCAAGGGTTCAGGCTTGACCTGGGCTGCCGTAAATTTAAGGCGTCCCATCTATGCACCAGATGTCCTGAAAGACCCACGCTACCTCAAGTTAGTGGATGAATCCCGGTCCGAAGTGACGATTCCGCTGATTGTCCGGGGAGACGTGATTGGCGTGCTGGACTTCCAGAGCGATCAACTCGACTACTTCACGCCGGAAAAAATTGATCTGCTCACGCTGTTCTCCACGCAGGCGTCCATGGCGCTGGAAAATGCCCGGCTGTATTCAGCGGAACGCCGCCGCACGGAGCAACTGGAAGCCATCAACGCCATCGCCAAGAAGACGACGCGCGTCCTGGACCTGGACGAATTGCTCACGGTTGTCTGCCAGTTGCTGCTGGAATGGTTCCGCATTGACCATGTGGCCGTGCTCCTGGTGGAAAATGAGAGTTTGCGCGTCCGCGCTTATGAAGGCCGTTTGACTCCTAATCTGGCCATGGGGTCCATGTTGGCTCCGGGCGCCGGGCTGGCTGCGCGCGCACTTTCTTTGGGACGGTGCATTATTGAAAATGACGTTGATAACGTGGATGGCTATATCGCCGGCTTTGCCGAAACACAGTCAGAAATGTGCGTACCGCTGATTATCTTTGGCGAAAAACTGGGCGTGCTGGCGCTGGACAGCGCCCGCAATAACGCTTTTGACAATGATGATATTCAGCCCCTGGAATCCGTCGCGGACATTTGCGCCGCCGCCATACAGAACGCGCATAACTTTGACCGCATGAAGCAACTGGCCTATGTGGACGGTCTCACGGGCATCCACAACCGCCGCTATTTTGAAATGCGCATTGTGGAAGAGTTGGAGCGTGCTGCCAGGTTCCAGGGCCGCATGTCTGTCATCATGGTGGACATTGATCACTTCAAGAAGATGAACGACGAATTCGGCCACCTGCTGGGCGATGAGATGCTGCGCGCCGTTTCCCATATTTTGAAACAACAACTGCGTAAGATGGACATGGTATGCCGCTACGGAGGCGATGAGTTTGCCATCGTGGTGCCGGAAACCGCCGGCGAAAGCG
>DAHUXF010000215.1 GCA_027307295.1 Acidobacteriaceae bacterium | reverse complement strand
GTACCGCTGCTGCATGGTGGTGTAACGGTACCGCTGGGCATAGTTCATGCGGGTCCCGTCAGAGAATTTCTTGAGCAGGGTTTTGACCTTCCACTCAATTTCCACCGGCGGTTTTTTGGACCCGCCGCCGAAGTACATGTCGTACTCCACTTTCAGTCTTCTGAGCTGGTCTTCCAGCACCGTTAATTCTTCATCAATCGCCAAAATCCAGCTCCATTCCAGGAAACTATTTTTCAGGCACGATCTCAAGATACGGTTCAGCGGTATTGTGGCGGAATATATCACACAAAATCCACCTCTCCTACGTGCTCAAGGTACAGGGACTCCACCCCCTGGGACGGAGGCAAATTCCACGTTATCCTGGCAGGTTTTTTAGAGGTAAGTTTTTTGCTCTTAATACTTTTCAGTTCTTTTAAGAGATAACCTGGGTCTAAGGCCTTTCATCGTTTCTCTGGGATGCATCTAAGGATTACGTATGTCTCTAAAAAGTGTTCTCAAACCCCGGACCCGGATTGTCATTGCAGATGATCACACAGTTTTGCGTGAATCCCTGGCAGCATTGCTCTCTACCCAGCCCGACTTCTCGGTGGAAGGCCGGGCCGCCAACGGCCAGGAGGCGCTTGCCATTGTCAAGGAGAATCCGCCGGATGTCCTGCTCCTGGATTTATTCATGCCGGAAGGCGATGGTTTTGAAGTACTGCGCACCCTGGACCGGGCAGGCAGCCGGGTTGCCGCCGTGGTGCTCACCGGATCGGACAGTGAACTCGATTATGCCCAGGTGGTCAAGCTCGGCGCTCGCGGTTTGGTTCTGAAGAGTGACGGGCCGGAAAAACTTTTTGCCGCCATTCGCACCGTGGCCAATGGCGAACTGGCCTTTTCTGATGAACTGGCGCAGCAGGTGCTCTCCACCATGACGGCGGAATCCAAAGCTTCAGCCAATACCATGAGTCGCCTTTCTACGCGGGAACGCCAGATTGCTTATCACGTGGCCCGCGGCATGAAGAACAGAGACATCGGGGAAGCGCTCTCCATCAGCGAAAATACCGTAAAGCGCCACTTGCAGAGCATCTTTACTAAGACCGGAGCGCATGACCGGCTGGAACTGGCCGTGCTGGCATCAAGTGAGGCAAGCCAGGCAGCATAACGCCGTGCGGTCAGGGGTCACAGACGTTGTTGAGCTTGGAATAGTTATTTAGTTTGGAATGCCGGATAAAGCGTGCTTACTTCCCAGCGCCGGCGGCCATCTTCTTCACCATGGCCAGCACCAGCTTGCGGTCACTGTCATTCAGGTTGGTGGAATAGCGGCGAATCTGCGTCAGAAAACGGACTTCATCCTCTGTAAGAGCAGGCAGGTTTTTTGTATTGCCGTTGGAATGATGGTCGGTAAAGAATTGCCCCAGGGGCAGTTCCATGGCGCTGGCGATCTTGGAAAGCGTGTCCAGAGAGGGGATGGTGTGGCCGTTTTCTACGCGTGAAAGGTAACAGCGCAGCAATCCTGTACGCTTCTCTATGTCGCCTTGCGACATCCCCTTTTGCAGCCGGTAGTTTCTGATTGTCTCGCCGATATTCATGATGGAGCCGGAATTCAGGTAATGCTCCCCGGAGTTGATTGGATAGTAATCAGAGCAGTGACTTTCTGCAAGCACAATTTTTGTCAGGAACGTGCGCTCCAGGCTGCCGTAAACCGCAATTCTGCTGCTTCAACGCGAATCTGGCCTGGGAACTGTGCAGAATCACATATTTACCAGTTCGCCATCAATCGAAAACGCGCACACAGCAACCACCGCACCTTATTCTTATTGCGGCACCATCAAGAGACTCCAGCTCCAATTCCGGCAGAGTGAAACTGCGACTCGCTCACGCTTCTTAGTCGTTAAGTTTATATTTCACAAAGGACCCTGCACAAAAACGGCCTCGCCGGGGCGAGGCCTTTTCCAGAAACATAACTACCATTCAAGCACTATCTGTGATCGTGATCGCCATCATGATCCCGGTCATCCCTGTCGCCATCGCCCGAGCGAACCGGGCCACGGATCTCTCCGTTTGGAGAGCGGGTGCTGTGAACGTTGACGTACGCTCTTCCATCGCGGATCACCTGAACGACCTTAGAAAAATCAGCAAGCGGAGTAATACCCTGGCTGTTAGGGCCAACAACATCGGCCACCGAAACTGAGCCTGTTACAGTGCCGCCAGCAGCCGGGCAGGTCGGTGGAACGGGGACGCTGGCCGGAGCGGGAGCTGCTGCCGTCGCGCAAAGAAATACCATGACGCCGCCAGTTTCCTTGGAGAGTCCAAAGTGGATATGTGCGAACAGAACAGGCGCTTGAAGCGGATCGAACGTGAGCGTGTAGTGGAGGGTACTACCATCAGGGCTCAAGGTTGCTTTGAAAGAGCCAGATGCTGTGGTGATAACGGGGGCGGGGGTTTCGTTGGCGCCTCGAAGAGTGGCATGGAACGTATTACGGTCGTCATCATTGGACGCCGCTACGCTAGCAGCGCAGAATGCAAATATGCAGAGAACCGACAGCAACAGCTTCTTCATTGACTTCTCTCCTGAAAAAAGTTTTAGTTGTTATCTTTCCGGAAGTGCCCAAACTTCAACACGGCTGGCCTTGGGGACCCACAGGTATTCTTAAGCGATTCAACTTAGAACCATGCAACTCTGCTTCCAATTGCAATTTGACCCTGAGCGCCCTTAATTCATTGAAAATATTGGCGTTAATGTTCCGTTAACACTGAGGCAATACGAAAATATGTATTTTGGATCTTGAAACATACAATACAGCGGAACTGGTAGCACCTCTTGGTCATCTACCCCATCAGCATGCCGCCATTAACCTTGAGAGTTTGCCCGGTGATATAGCCCGCTTCTTCTGACGCCAGAAAACGCACCGCGTGCGCCACGTCCATATCAGTTCCGGCGCGGCCCAGCGGAATCATCTCATGCACTTTGGCTTTAAGCTCCGCGGAAAGCCCTTCGGTCATGGCGGTTTCAATATATCCCGGCGCTACAGCGTTCACGGTGATACTGCGCGAGGCCACTTCACGCGCCATGGCCATGGTAAAACCAATCAATCCGGCCTTCGAGGCCGAGTAGTTCGCTTGGCCGACCTGTCCCATCTGGCCGAAAACGCTGGTGATGTTGATGATTCTGCCCCACCGCTGTTTCAGCATGGAACTGATGACCGCCTGGGTGGTAAGAAAAGCCCCTGTCAGGTTGGTCTGTATGACAGAATCCCAGTCCGTGCGCTTCATGCGCATGAGCAGCATGTCCCTGGTCACACCGGCGTTGTTGACCAGGATTTCAATTTTTCCGAAACGCTCGATTGCGGCCTTGGCTGCGGTTTTGACTTCATCTTCATTGCTCACGTCCATGCGAAAAGTGGCCGCCTGGCCGCCTTTGGCCTCAATTTCCCTGGCGACGGCCGCAAGCTTTTCCTCATTGCGCGCCGCCAGAGCAATCACTGCGCCGGCTTCTGCCAGTTGCAGCGCGCATGCACGGCCAATTCCCTGTGATGCTCCGGTTACGAATGCCACACGGCCTGTAAGTCCTGCCATTTGTGATTGCCATCTCCTGATATCAAGATTAACTGCGCATTATATATGCGGACAAGGACATGTTTTTTGCGCACAAGTAAGCCCATCCGTTGTCTAAATTTTTACAAGACCTGATGAGTGCGGTTTAGCGGCCTCTGCTTTTGGGAAAAGTATCTACGGAAATCGATTGAGCCAGAGTGCTTTGGCATTCATGATTGCGGCTTCTGCCGCCAGCACCGCCTGATTACATGGCCGTGCGTCTACGCTCTGGAAGAGCAGGCTGCAAAGCCACATCATCGCGGAAAATGATTTTCATTGCTGGCGGCGCCACCAGCGTGGTGATTCCCGTCATAAAGATCACCAGCGCATAAGCGGATTCCGAGACAATATTCATCTGCAGCCCAACCAGTGCCACAACCAGCCCTACCTCACCACGCGGTACCATGCCCACACCCACTTTCAGGGCTGTCTTCCATCCGGAATGCAAGACGGGAAGACCGCAGCCAATCAGTTTGGAAAAGATGGCCAGCAATGAGATCACAATGGCGGAAACCAGCAGCTTGCCATCGAAAACTGACATGTTGAGCCGCGCGCCCATGCTGAAGAAAAAGAAGGGCGCCAAAAATTCATTGATCGCATAAACCCGCGGTTGCAGGTTCCAGCGCGGAGAGTATTCAGCAAACGCCAGTCCCGCAAAAAAAGCGCCGATAATCGCCGCCATCCCAATCTTGACTGCAGCATAGGAAAGGCCCAGGCAGATGGCCAGGGCAATAATCAGCGGCGCATCGTGGGTTGACATGCGCTCCAGGCCCGGCTCCATGCGCTTGACCACACGGGGCGCATAAAACAACATCACCAGGGCAAAGCCCACGGCTTCAAAAGCGGTCACCAGCAGTTGCGCCCACTCCAGCCCGGTGGAAGAAACCAGGCCCACCACCAGGCCCAGCACAATCATGCCCAGCACATCGTCAAACACGGCCGCGCCCAGAATGATCCGGGCAGAAACGGTCTGCAACAGATGCATGTCTCCCAGCACACGCGCCGTAATGCCCACGCTGGTAGCAACCATGGCTGCCGCCACAAAAATAGCTTCCCGCGCCGAATGATGCCGCAGGATCATGTAACTGTAGCCCACCAAAAACGGCGCTACAATTCCGGCCAATGCTACATACAAAGAGGTACGTCCAACGCTGATCAGGTCCTTCGGCTGGGTTTCCAGACCCACCGTAAATAAAAGAAAAATTGCGCCAATGCCGGCTATGGCGTAAATGGCGTCCGTGGGCACCACCAGGCGTGCCCCATACGGTCCAATGAGCACACCCGCCAGAATTTCTCCCAGGACCGCAGGCAGATGCAGTCTTTCAAAGACTTCACCAAAAAGCTTGGCCCACACGAAGATGAAGAACAGCTGAAAAAGGAATGGATCAGCAGTATGCATTGCGCTTCAATGTCACTCGGATACCGGACGAAACCTTAATCTCTTTAGGATGCCTTCCGCCAGTGTAATCCAGAGCTGCTGCGGGATTTTAACCTTGGCCAGAATCAGCGGTCCCGGACTTATGGCCGGCTTTCGTTTTATGGGTCATTCCTTGGGGACATTTTTTGATCGGCGCTGGCATGTTCGGTGTGGAGCCGACAAATTTCTGATCCAGCTCTCGATTTTTCCCACAGCAACCCTGCCTTTTGTCATCCTAACTACAAGGATTACTCTCTTGCTGCTAACGGACTTTATCAACAAAGCGGGGCTTAAAATGGCCACCGAGAAACTCCAGAATACACAAGTCATGGACGCGGTCCTGGGCTCAGCGGTGTGTGCGCTGGCTGCGCTCGGGGTCAGCGCCGTAGCTTCAGGCCACGCCTGGAAGCATACGGTCCCTCTGGTATTCATAGCAATTCTGTTGCTTATCGCAGCCCTGTTTGGCGCGCGTGCGGGAATCATGGGTACAGTCCTGGCAGCACTGGTCTTTGCTTCCTTTCT
>DAHUXF010000214.1 GCA_027307295.1 Acidobacteriaceae bacterium | reverse complement strand
GTACAGCTCCTACCGCTGCCAGCAGCACCCAAAGTGACCGCCGAAGCTCCGGCTGAACCACCTGATCAATATAAGGATTGACTGCTACGCCTATACCCTTATTTGAATCCGGGTATTGGGCAGAGATGCCCGCTCCAATCGTATCCATTTGGTCGCGGGCCTGCTTTAGAGTAACGCCGGCCTTAAGGCGAGCAATGGCATAAAGCCAGTGAAAGTTACGGGTCATGTTCACCGGCGCGAAAGCGAGAGGCAGCCACATTGCAGCCCAGCTCCGGTCAAACTCACTGTTCGCGGGGAGCACGCCGATGATCGTGTAATTCTTCCCGTCCAGCATGATCTTGCGGCCGATTATCTGCGGATCGCCGCCAAACCGGTTCCACCAAATGCGGTTCGAAAGGACTACTTCAAGCTCGTTGCCAGGCTCGTTTTCGCTTGCAGCAAAGGTGCGTCCCAGCGCCGCGCGCACACCGAGCACCTTGAAATACGATGCCGAGATTCTGTGGACTTTAACTTCCTGGGGTCTGTCCGAGCCCGTCAAAGTCACCTTGTCGAACGCTAATGCGGCGAGATATTCAAAACAGCGGTTCTGCCGCTCCCAATCAAGAAAGTTCAGGGTGGACATAGGGTTGCTGAATCCATCTGGGAGCTTTTCCCCCACGCTAACGATCTGCTCCGGACGTGCATACGGGAGTGGCTTGAGTAAAACGGCATTCACAAAACTGAAGATCGCCGCAGTGGCGCCGATGCCCAGAGCGAGCGTGATAATGGCAATTGTAGCGAAGCTAGGGTTACGGCGCAGACCGCGGAGGCCATAGCGGATGTCTCCACCCAACTCATCGAAGAGGCGAAGGCCGATGGCCTTGCGGTAAGTTTCGTTTTGCGCGGCGGGCTGGCCTAGGTCGATGCGGGCTTTGCGGCGGGCTTCTTCTTCGGGGAGGCCTTGTCGGATTAAATCTTCCTGATAGGCATCGAGTGTAGAACGAAACTCTTCTTCGACGTCGCTGTGGGTGCGTGGCGCGATGGAGTGCCAGAGCTTGCGAATTGCGGCGACCATACTCATATCTCATCCGCCTTCTTGCCGAGGATGCCGGCGACGACAGCGGCCATGTCTGTCCATTTGGCGGTCTCGGACTTGAGCTGACGCGCACCGGAAGTGGTGAGCGAGTAAAAGCGGGCGCGGCGATTGTTCTCCGACTCACCCCACGCGCCTTTGATCCAGCCCCGGCGCTCAAGACGATAGATGGCGGTGTAGAAGGAACCCTGCAGGATTTCGATGCGCTCACCAGAGATCTGCTGGATGCGCAGCAGGATGCCATATCCATGCAGCGGACCGAGCGAGACCGCCTTGAGGATGAGCATCTCGAGTACGCCCTGCGGGAGTTCAACCGGTTTCGTCAAGAGCTCTCTCCTATCTGAGATAGGAGAGTACACCGCTCTCTCCTTTCCCGTCAAGGAGACTGCCACCCCTTACCTTCGCAGAAGCGTGTCCTCGGGATCGAGCGCGATCTGCTTGGTTCCGCTGGGCGCGGTCAGCGTAAATTCAGTTTTAACATCATCAGCAAACACAAAGGCCAGAAACCGTGACTTGCCCTGAGCGTCCACGGCGTACAGGGGCACGGCGGTTACGCTGTCTTTAGCGCCGTGGTTTTGTACGATGACGCCGCTGATCTTCAGCTTGCCTGCCGTGGGCGTCATGCGGATGCCTTCAAGAGAAAATTGCGGGATGGAATCGCCGTTGACCCAGCTATCAAAAAACCAGTCCAGTGACTTCTTGCCCTCATAACTGAGTGATGGCGGCAGCACATGCTCAAAAGCCCGCTGCAAATCCAGCGTGGATATCTTGTGATTGGGTGCGCGCGCCAGCAGGTCTTTCAGCGCGGAAAAGAAAAGGGCGTCATTCTGCGCGCCTCCGGCTTCATGCAGCATGCTGCGGAGCATGTGAATCAGCCATGTGCCCCTGCCATAGAGCACGCGTTCATAGGCGTCAGGAAAGCGGGATGAGGTCAGACGCCGGCCAAGCGTCACGGGGCCGGCTTCCGCGATGATGCCGTTTTTTGTCTCCCGCAGCAGCTCAGCGCGATAGTAATTGAGCGCCGTCTTCATGTCGCCGGGATGCAATTTTTCCAGCATGAGCAGGGCGCTGTAATTGGCCAGGGCTTCCAGGATCCACTCATCGCGATAACTCACCCAGTCCACGGCATCGCCCCACCACTGGTGTGCTGTTTCATGCGACAGCATGAGCCGGCTCAGCAGTAATTCCAGATACGGTTCGCGAATACCCAGCGCACGACGCTCATCCGATGACAGGAATGCGGTGCTGGAAAGATAAATCAGCCCTGGCCAGGACTGGCTGACCGTGCCGGGCAGCTGTGTGATCTCCAGGTTTGAATAAGGAAAGGGATCGAGCTCAGAAGAAAGAAACTCCACCGTGGCGGCTGCTTGTTCTGCAATCTGCTGCGCTTCCCTGGCCGGATCGGGATTTCTGCCGGCGCGAGCTTCAGCACCGGCCAGTGCTTGCTCTACG
The DNA here is from genome assembly GCA_027307295.1 of Acidobacteriaceae bacterium. GTDB lineage: Bacteria > Acidobacteriota > Terriglobia > Terriglobales > Acidobacteriaceae > Angelobacter. The sequence goes on along the minus strand of DAHUXF010000214.1, from coordinate 3,019 downwards.
TTTCTTGCGCCATAGGCATGGATTTCCACTTTGCCGGCGGATGCGCTTGCAGTGGCGAACTTACCGAGATTGAAGCCTGCCCTGCCAATGGGCTTTTCCGTGGAAAAGCGCGTAATACGGCGGCCCTCGGCCACGGAGCCGGCAACCTGCTTTCCGGTGGCCACCACGGACCAATCTGCCGGTGCATCAAATGTGAGATCAAATGTGCTGAATGACGGGCCAATGTTGGGATACCACGTGCCGCGTGCGCCCACATAAATAAGCTCTCCGCCAGCGTTAAACATGACTGGCCCGGAATATTTGAAGGCCAGCTTCACCGGGTTGTCCTTGACCAGCGGCTGCGGCAAGACAATGCCAACCAGGTCGTCACCACGGCGGGAAAGCTCGCTGCCGCTGATGGCTTCATTCTGAATAAATTCCACCGGCGCTCCGTCCGCTCGCGCTTCACTCAGCTTGAGATAGCGTGAAAGCTCCAGAATGACCACTCTCTGGCCGGAGTGGAGCGGCGTAAGGGTAAATTCAGCCTCCGCGCTCAGATCGGTGGGTGGCTGGACTTTTGCGCGCAGCTGATAACCGGACATGTCATAGTTCGGGCGCGCTGCCGGATCTTCCTCTCCTGCGGCCTGCCGTACCGATCGCATGGGGAAGGAAGTCCACGTATCGTAATACGAAACATCATTCATCATGCTGGCCTGGGCAACGCTGATCTGCTCAGAAGCGTTGGTGTCATAAAAAAGATCAACAATGCCGGAAGGTGTGCCGCCAATGCGCATGTGCAGAAAGCGCGAACCTGCTTCCGGGGCGCTGCTCATGGATTCAAGAATCGGCAGCGCATCACCGCGCGACAGTACCGCGGCGGGATCATTCCATCGGGCAATGAACTCCTGTGCGTCTTCTGCCGGGCCACGGAAACCGGAACGCAACTCATTGGCCAGACGATCGTCAGAGAAACGCAGATAGGCCGATTGAAATGGCAACTCCAGAACGGCTGACCCTGTGAAGTGGGCCAGAGAAGTGCGTTCCGCGCGATTGGGCGGGACCAGTAAAACTTCGCCCGCGCCTTCAAATACCGCGCCCGTGATGTGCCCATCCAATTCACGCACCAGGGCCATGGTGCCGTCACTGATGGAGATGTGCAGGTCCTCACGCAAAATAGAGACTTCGCGGACCTGATAAACATCCTTGACGTCAAAAGAAGGATTGAGCAGCTCACGATACAGCGCAACCGCTCCTCCAGTGGACACGGACTGGGCCACGGAGCTGGTGGCATGTGCGGCAAGCACCATCAGTAGTACCTTTGTTAGTACCTTCGTTACCCGGCAGATCAGGACACGCTTCATTGGCAGGCCATAATCGCTTACACTTTTTTAGTTTGAAGCTGATTATTACATTTTGTGCCGCTATCGTCTTCTGTTCTTTCGCCGGCGCAGACACGATTGTGCTGAAAAATGGAGACCGCATCCATGCCGACTCCGTCCAGGAACACAATGGGCGGGTGGAGTACAGCATTGGCGACAATACCCTGACGATCCCAAAATCCATTGTAGTGAGGATCGAGAAGGGGCCTGCGCCGTCCTCTGTGGCTCCGGCTTCTGCTGCGCTGGCCGGTCCGCCGCCGGTACACGAAGAGATGAGCGTTTCCGGCGACCTGGTGGCGCGCGTCATACGGAACGGCGCGGTGGATGCCGCAGAGCTGAAATCCATTGCCAGTGAAGACATTCCCCGGCAATCCGCTGAAGCCAATTCAATTGCCGCCAATTTTGAAGAGAAGCGCCATAACTTTCCCGCTGCGGCCCGCTATCTGCAAAACGCATTAGTCTATTTGCCGGATAATCCGCTGCTGCTGGAAAACTACACGACTGTGCTGCTGCAACTGGGCAAAACCGAAGAAGCTCTGATGCGCGCGCAACAGGCGGTGCGGACCAATCCACAATCTGCCGATGCATTTACATTGCTGGGTTATGCGCTTTACAAAAACGACCATAACCGCGAAGCCATCGATGCCTTCAAGAAATCTCTTCAGCTCCGGCCGGATGCCCAGACACAGGAGTTGCTGGCCCGCGTGGAGCGCGAATCCAAAACAGAAGCCGACTTCCGGCAAACCGAGAGCAGCCACTTTACTCTGCGCTATGAAGGCTCGCAGACGCCAGACGGACTGCGGTCGCAGATTCTTGAAGTGCTGGAAGCGGACTATCGCGACCTGGTCAATGATCTGGGTGTAACGCCCAAAAATATTTACGTCTCCTTGTATACAGACCAGGCTTTTTTTGACGTGACCCATGCCGCCGGATGGACCGCGGCCTTGAATGACGGCAAGATCCGCATTCCCATTTCCGGGACGCAATCCGTAACGGCGGACATGGCCAGCGTGCTGCGCCATGAACTCACGCATTCCTTTGTCGCGCAGATTGCTCATAACCGCGCTCCCAGCTGGCTGAATGAAGGCATCGCACAACTGGAACAAGGCCTGACCACTGCCCAGTATGGTCCGCGCCTGGCTGCTCTGTACGGTTCCGGACGGCAAATCCCACTCAATCAACTGGAAGGCGAATTCCAGGGCTACAGTTCAGCGGAAGCGTCAGTGGCCTATGCTGAGAGCCTGGCCGCAGTGGAATATATTCGCGCGACCTATGGACTTGGCGATGTAGCGCGATTGCTGCAAAGGCTGGGAGAAGGCCAGGGATTAGAGTCTGCCCTTAGAAGCACCATTCACGGCGGCTATGCGGACCTGGAAGCGGACATCGCCATCTATTTGAAGAAAAATTATGGCGAGTGACTTGCGATCTTTTTTGGCGATTTCTACGTGCGAAATTATATTTTTGTAGAAGTTACAGCGATTACCGGCCCGGTATGATTTAAGTTTTTCTAGCTGAGTTTTCTGCAGCCAGACAAACCAGTAAAAACGTAGCACAAAACACTTTGCCGATTACAACTTTGGGCGTAACCTTGCCCCAGTATGGCAAACAAATTGCACGCTTTTAGAGAGACAGTGGAGAGGCTGTGGAAGCACTACCATCTC
>DAHUXF010000213.1 GCA_027307295.1 Acidobacteriaceae bacterium | reverse complement strand
GTCACCGCCGTCGGTCGAGACGGAAACAAGGTCTTTTCGCGTCTCACGTGGATTACCCACGGCTGCCGGCATACCGGACGGTTCGTGGAAATCCAGAAAACAAAATATGAGATTTGCGAAGATGCCGGCGCTTTTGGTGCCATTGTCGAACATACCGGACTACAGGCTGTTGGTGATTGGTTGATTGGCCTGGAGGGGAAGGGCGTAAACAGGGTTGGGAATCACAAAAACATCTATCGGATCAGCGTTCCGAAAGATGGCGTCGCGGATCTGACGACACGGTTTCAACCCATTGAAGGCACCAAGAAATCCTGTTTTAAAAATACACCGGGCGGAGCCATGGTGCTGTTCCTGGGCATGATCGCTGTTGGGGCAGGGATTTACAGGCCCCGCAAGCGGAAGAAAAACAGTGAAGTTGTTTAAGGGGAGATGAAGTGATGTTGCACACATTGCAGCAGTCCCTGATGGCCCTCGATCCAGGATTTGTCTGGGCGGGGGCCATGCTGGCCGCATTAGCGTATGCGTTGCGCTCCTCCCGGCGTGAGGGCCTGGATGCGCGCACCGCGTATTGGGCTGGCATGTTGGCGATTGTGTTTGGGCTTTGGGGCGGCCATCTTCTTGGCATGGTTTATTACGGCGCGGATGGACGTCCCTTGGCCTGGCTTCGCTTCTGGTCGGGCGGCCAGGCGCAGTATGGCGGCCTGATCGCCGGCGCGCTTGCGGTTTTACTTTTTCTGAAGGTCCGTAAAATTTCTCTGCTTACCTATGCCGATGCGATTGCGCCTGCGGTGGCCTTGGGCGTGGCCATCGGCCGGATCGGTTGTTTTCTCAATGGCGACGATTTTGGCAGATTATCTCATTTGCCCTGGGCCGTGCAGTTTCCTTCCGGCACAGAGGCATATGTGGACCACCTTACGCAGGGCTGGATAACTCCGGCAGATGCTCTTTCCTTGCCTGTTCATCCAGTGCAGCTTTACGCGACTCTGGTGTGGCTGGCGTTTTTTTGTGTGTTGGTTCTTTACCGCCCCAACCGGTCTGGATTACGTCTCGCTTTGTTCGCCATATTGCAAGGCGTTGGCCGTTTTGCTGAGCAGTTTTTCCGGGGTGACTTTCAGACGGTGCTCGGTCCGCTTTCTCTTACGCAGCTCATCAGTTTGTTGTTGATCACGGTTGGAATTGGACTCTGGTGGTTTAGGAGTCGAGAAAAGGCATCGGACATCGCGGCATCACCTCAGCACCTGAATACACAAATAGGATATAGCCCGCTGCTCTGATTTCGGGAGAGATGGTCGGAACACAAACCAATTCGACTCTGGTTGGCCGGTTGCGGATCAGGAGCAAGTCTTCTGATCCGCAGGCCGAGCAGCGCCACATTGCGCGTACGCTGGGGGCTGCGAATCTGCATCCGTCAGGACTTCCGGACTCGGCGACCCTGGTGGTGCGGCGATTGTCTGATCCCTTGCCCGGACGTTTGCGCGTGGGACAGCTTCACACGCAGATTGATCTCACATGGCAGAGTGCGGTTGCTGCAGCTTTGGCAAAACTGGCTGCCGGCGCTGCGCGTCCCACCTATGGAGCCGTGCCCGCGGAGACCAACGCGGTCTTATTCTACGATCGTTCAGAGATACTGGCTTCTCTGGCCAAAGACTGGATGAGCGGAACACTGGCGGCGCAGTGGTGGTGGCGTGAGCTTTTTCGCGGACAGGATGCTGTTACCGTTCTTTTCCGCGAGTGGGTAGATTCGCCGCAGTATGTGCCTGCCGCTTTAGATTTGCTGGCCAGGCAGTCGCGGGCTGTGCCGTTTGTCCAGAGGTTACCACAACAAGCTGCCGCTGAGATTCTGGAATCGGTGCTGCATGCTTATGGCGTGCCTAAGCCGCGCATGCAGACTGCGGTGTCAGTGGATCACGCAGAAGATCGTGAGGGAGGGCCGCAGGGTTCAGCAACTGCTGACAAGAAAAAACCATCGCAGCGCATGGGTGTTGTTCCTGTGTGGCAATATTGGGTCCCTGAGGCAGCCAATCCTGGATTGGACACGATGCAGAAGGTCTTGCTGGTCCAGGCCATCATGCTGCGTCGCGCTCCGGCAACTGCCCGCACACTGGCTTTTCAGGAGAAGCTTCTGCAATGGCAAACACGGCTTGACGAAGGCAAGGAGAGTGACAGTCATGAAGACACTCAAGCGGCAACGCCGAACAAAGAGTCAAGCCTTAAGCCATCTGTTATGAATGCGCGAGAGCAGTCTGCGGTTGTGCCGGACAATATCTCTGCGCCGGCTTTGCCGCTAGAGAGGGCATCGTCAACTGCGCAAGAGCATGCCGCAGCCGATGCAGCCCGGCTGGAGATTTCAGAGCAAAAAGGGAATAACGAGCGCGGAGAAGCGCGCCTAGAGATTTCGGAATCAACGCAAGCATTCACACATGTTGAAGTCGAGATTGCAGAGACAGCGCAGCAAATCAACCGCACATCCGCCAGAGATGAGATTACTTCTGACATCGGTCCGGTCCAACAGCGCATTGTTCGGCCCGATCAATCTCCCACGGCCCAGACTCCAGAGTCTGTAACCATGTTTGATACCGAACATGGCGGGGTTTTCTTTCTGCTGAGCATGGCCCTCTATCTTTATATATATGGTGATTTCACCATGCCGGCAGAGCCAGGTCTGGAACTGAATATATGGGACTTTCTTGCCCTGATGGCCTGGGAATTTACAGATGGAAGAATCGAGGGCGATCCGCTGTGGGAAGCATTGGCTTCTTTGGCCGGGCGGACGAAGTTCCAGAAGCCTGGAATTGGCTTCGATCCACCAGATGCATGGCAAATGCCTTCTGACTGGCTCACCGTTTTTACTGAGAACAATGATTCCCGTCCGATGCTGAGGAACGGACGAACGGTGTTAGAGCATCCCGCTGGATTTACTGTGATGGATGCGCCGATGGATGCACAGGAAATTGAACCGCAGGAAATGCGGCTTAAACGGTGGGTTAGCTGGATGGCCGGCTATTTCCGCGCGCGTCTGGCGCGGTCGCTGGGACGGGAAGACGCGGTCACATTGCTGTGCCATCGTCGTGCGCGAGTGGCGTTAACCCTCACGCATGTCGATGTGACATTTGCGCTGGACCATCATCCGATTGAGATACGCATTGCAGGATTGGACCGCGATCTGGGATGGATTCCCGCAGCAGGGCGTTACGTGACATTTCATTTTGAATAATGCCGGTTTTATCTCTTAGTGAAAGGAACTGCCTGATGACGCCGTTCGATGTGATCGCGTGCTCCTGGCCTCGTCCGGTTGAAGAGGCGGGCGCTCAGTGGGTTTCCGATCCGGAATGGGATGCCCCCCGAATGCCGCAATTGCCGCAGTTCCATCAGCACACGGTGGAGCACCAGCCATGCTGGGCAATTGATTGGCGAAACGTCTTCAGCCAGGGGCTGCGCTTCCACTCGCACCGGCGCAGCGGGGAGATGCGGTGTTTCCACGTGGTATTCACGCTGCGCATCCATGATTCCGGCAAGCTGGTTTTCTGGGATGACGATGGATGCGTTATCCGGCGGGACGGCAAGGTGCTGCATGAAGACCGCAAATGCCACGCGCTGACCCGGCATGAGATTAACGTGAAAGCCGGCGACTGCCTGGAAATCGCCCATTGGCAATATCACGGTGACTGGATGTGGGCCGGCAGGCTGGAGGCGCAGCCGGGCCCGGCGGCAACGCTTGAAGTCTTTACCCCTTATCTGGCAAAGATAGAAAAGGCGTTGCGACAGCCCAATGGCCCGCCCCTCAAGATGTATTTTGGCGGCTCATCGCCAGCACGGACAGCGTTGAGTCTCTATAGCATGATTCTGAACGGCTACCATCCTTCGGCGGTACACGTCTTTGGCGATTATCAGTGGAACGAAGAATCGCAAAAAATATTCGCCGAGCTGCTGCCGTTCGCCGATGTTGTACCCACCAGTAAAGTACTGGAGCAGATTGCCGCGATCAGGCCGGAGCTTGTAGAGATAGCAGCTGCGCACTGGCATGTGATGAAGCTGTGCGTTGGATTGCTGTGCGATCCCAATGAATACTGCTTTCTTGATGATGACATGTTCATCCTTGGCCCAGTGAATGACGCACTTGATGCATTTAAAAAGAACAATCTGGTCTATGCGCCGGATGCTGACTATTCTCACGATTACTCCGGAATCTGGGAGGGAGCAGACAAGAAACGACAGATTGGCACCGGCAATATCAATACTGGTCTTTATTGGTTGCGCAACCGGCACAAGCGGGCCAAAATTGCCGAACGCCTGCTCGCTCTTCCAGCTTCAGCTTCGGCAGCGTGGCAATGGGAGCAGGGTTTCATGGCCACGGAATTTGAAGATGATCCGTGTCATGCGCTTCCCACGCAACGCTATTTCTATCCTTATTTTGATGGACTGCCCGGCGGACTTACTGGCTATGACTACGGCATGAATCCTTGTGGGTTTACCAGCGTGCACTTCGGCGGACTTGCAGAAAAGCCTGGGGAAGCTGGCGCGCGCATGCTGGCGGCCCAACTGCTGAATCGCCGCCGCCGGCGCAGTGCATGAGGTGATTGGAATGGCGATATCCGATCAGGTGTTACAGGATGTGCCGCTGGAAGATCTGCTTCAGGCAGAGTGGCAACAGTGCGTGGCCGGTAATGTAGCGGCCCGCGAACAATGGCAAGTGGCGGAACGCGGCGTATGGGAGTGGCAGAAGCATGGCTTGCTGCATCGCAATCAAGGCGCAGAGTGGTCGGCGATCAACTGGCGGGCTTGCCGGTCGGACGATCTCAAGCAGCTTCACAATTTTGTTATCGAAGTTACCGTCAGCGGCCACGCGAATGCAGCCGGCATCAGCTTTGGGCCATACAAGGATTTTCTTACTGCCCTGGAACCGGCTTTAGGGAAACGCCGGTTGCAGTTGGAAGTTGATGCAGGAGCAGGCACATGGACGTTCCGCGTTGACGGACGGTTGACCGCGCGTTGCTGGTGGGATTCCGCTATTCAGGGGACCGATGACATTCTGAATGGGATCTTTACGCTGAAGGCACGCAGCGGTGATGAAGTTCTGTTCCAGGATTTACAAGTGCGGACACTGAAGTCATCATGCCGTGTGTCAGTCATCATGGCCTGTTATCGTTTTCAGCAGCGGCTGCGAGTGACGCTGCGCAATTGGTGTCATCAAAGCCTGCCCTCAGGGGCATTTGAGATTCTGGTAGTCAATCCACAAAGTCCGGATGGCACACGTGAACTGCTGGCTTCCACGGCGCGTAGTTTTTCCCATGTCAGGGTAAGGGAAGTTGCAGTAGGGCATGAGATGGCAAGAAACAAAGGGACTATGTTGAATGCGGCCATTCGCGCCAGCCGCGGTGAATGGATATGGCTTACCGATGCGGATTGCCTGTTTCCACCGGATTGTCTGAGCACAGTGCTGCGCCAGATTGAGGGCCGGCACAATAAACTTTTCTACGCGCAGCGGCGGTACTTGGCGGAAGGACAGACGGATGGTCTGCTATCGGGGCGGCTCGATGGCATGAAGGACTTTGGCGAACTCGCCGGTGTTGCGGATGGCCGGTCTGTT
>DAHUXF010000212.1 GCA_027307295.1 Acidobacteriaceae bacterium | reverse complement strand
CTGATGACCGATATCACTGATACTTCCATGATCCAGGCCAAGCTGATGCACACGGAAAAGATGGCCGCAGTGGGCCAGCTGGTTTCAGGCGTGGCGCATGAAGTGAATAACCCGCTTACCGCCATCATGGGATTCTCTGATCTGCTGATGGAGAACCCTGAAGTGCCGGGCAGCGCGCGCAAAGACCTGCAAGTTATCCTGGAAGAAGCCCAGCGCACCAAGGAGATTGTGCAGAACCTCCTGAGCTTTGCGCGGCAGCGTCCGCCGCAGCGCCAGCCGGTGCAGATCAATAACATCCTGCGCAAGACGATTGCGTTGCGGTCCTATGATTTTGCCAATCACGGCGTGCAGATTGTGGAGAAGTTTGATATTGGCCTGCCTGAACTGATCGGGGATTCGCACCAGCTGCAGCAGGTTTTTCTCAACATCCTGAACAATGCCTACGATGCCGTCCATGCCGCCGGGCGTCCGGGACTGATTGAGATTGAAACCATTCATGACGGCGGCTGGGTGGAGGTGCTGTTCCGCGACAACGGCGAAGGCATCCAGCATCCGGAACGCATCTTTGATCCCTTCTTTACTACCAAAGAAGTGGGGCAGGGGACAGGTTTGGGCCTGAGCATCTGCTATGGCATTGTGCGCGAGCATGAAGGTGAAATCCTGTGCGCCAACAATCAGGAAGCCCAGGGAGCAACCTTCAGCGTCCGCCTGCCGATACGCACCAAGGCCGACTTGAAGCTTGCGCTGGCTGCGGGGGCCAAGCCATGAGCGCCGTAATTACCGCCCGGCTGCCGTTGCTGCTGATTGAGGATGAGCGCTCCGTCATGAATTTTATTCGTACGGCGCTGGAGCGCAGCGGCTATGCATGCTATGCGGCCAGCTCGGCTGCGGAAGGCATTCGCGCCCTGGAAGCGGGACGCTTCGGCGGGATTATCTCTGATATGCGGACACCCGGAGGAGCGAGCGGCGCGGACGTGCATGCCTGGATCGTCATGCACCGTCCGGAACTGAAGGAGCGCATGCTGTTTATCACAGGCGACACGGTGAATGAAGAGACCATGAAAGCCCTGCAAAGCACCGGCGTACCTTATCTTGAAAAACCTTTTCGCGTGCAGGAATTGATCAGCATCGTGCAAAGCATCTTCGGGAAGGCGATATGACGGATTCCGCTAAAGTCCGTTTTCTGATTGTGGATGACCACCAGAGCATACGCAAGCTCTGCATGACGGTGGGCGCTTCCGTGGGGTTTGATTGCGTGGAGGCGGAGAGCGCGGAGGCCGCCCTGGCCCGTCTGGAAAACGATTCGCCCGATATCATCCTGGCTGACCTGATGATGCCGAACATGTCCGGCCTGGAGTTTTTGCCGCGCGTGAAAGAGCTGTTGCCGCGGACAGAGATCGCCATTATGACCGGCCACGGCTCCATAGAAACAGCGGTGCAGGCGATGAAGCTGGGCGCATATGACTACATCACCAAACCATTCCGCATTGAAGAACTCAAACTGCTGTTGCAGCGCATGGCGGAAAAGGTAAACCTGGTGGCTGAAAACCAGTTTCTCCGCGACCGCGTGAGCACGGAGATGGAGTTGAACGGCATTGTCGGCTCTTCCAGCAAAATCCAGGATGTAATGCGCATGGTGGCGCGCCTGAAAGATACGCGCACGCCGGTGCTGATTACCGGAGAAAGCGGCACCGGCAAAGAACTGGTGGCGCGGGCCATTCACTATCGCGGCCTGCTCTCCAAAAAACCGTTTATTGCCGTGGATTGCGGTTCCCTGGTGCCTACCCTGATTGAAAGCGAACTTTTCGGCCACGAAAAAGGGGCCTTTACCGGCGCAGTCCGTTCCAAGGAAGGCCTGTTCCAGACTGCGGACGGAGGGACCATCTTTCTGGATGAAATTGGAGAGCTCTCGCAGGAGTTACAGGCCAAATTATTGCGTGTTTTGCAGGAAAAGGAAGTCCGGCCCGTCGGCAGCAACCAGAACATAAAAGTGGATGTGCGGGTCATTGCCGCCACCAATCGCGACCTGGAAGCGGCGCAAAAAGAAGGCAAATTCCGCCGCGACCTTTACTTCCGACTGAACGTTGTTACCCTGCATCTGCCCCCGCTGCGGGAACGGCGGTCTGATATTACGTCACTGGTCCATTACTTTCTTGACCGCTTTGCTCCGGGTGAGCCAATTACGCTCTCTCCGGCGGCGGCCAGGTGCATGTTGCAATATGACTGGCCCGGAAACGTGCGTGAGCTGGAAAACTGTATTGAACGCGCGGTTGCCCTGGGAAGCCAGAAGACGATTGAACTGCACGATCTTCCCCCTGCGGTGCGGGAGAACCAGGATGCGGAAGCTCCGGAGCCAGCAGCGCCGGCGGGTGATGCGCCTGCGGCCAACACGGACCTTGAGGAGCTTGAACGTGATACCATCCAGCGCGTCTTTGAGCAGGTGAATGGCGACAAGGCGCTGGCCGGACGGATGCTGGGCATCAGCCGGGCCACCCTGTATCGCAAGCTCAAGCGCTATAACATCGGCTCAGGCAAAAGCGCTTCTGCCGGCTCTTGAGACAAAGGCTTGAGACGTTGTTTCATCCTGAGACGTTTCGCTGATGCAATCTAGCGTTGCATATTAATTTACATCTTCCAAATCAATAGGTTAGCTGTAGCGGAAGCTTTGGCCGGGGTCTTGCTCTTACACACTTTGGCGAAGTTTGCTCTGGCTGTGGAAAAGAGTGGCTTTCCCGCTTGTTGCTGTCTCCTGGTATTGCCCGAAGGGCCCTGACTGGACAGGCAACCGATGCTCTGGGGCAAGTAAACGGAACATGCAAAGATCATTTCGAAATGGGTTGGGGCTGTGTAGCGGGGAATGCGTAGGGGGACTCGCCAGATTTTTTCCAGGCGCGGTCCCGATTCGTATTTCAGTTCGTGTGACCAAGGAAGGTCCGAATACGGTGACGGCGCCGGAACATACGTTGATAGAGTTTGGCACGGCGTCTGAAGTATTGTTTGTTTCCAGGTTGCCGCTGGATTTTGACGATACCGTGCGGTTGAGGAACTCTGACGGATCACTGGATGTAGAAGCAGAAATTATCGCCATGCGGCTGCATCATGGGCAGATGGCCGTAGCGGCAAGATTTCTCCAGGACGTAAAAAACTGGATCATCAAAGCATGAGTTGAGAAGACCGCCAGGGGAAGCATCATGCGGGCAGATGCGGAAAGCGTTACCGCGGGCTGCTCCGGAACTGAACGGTCGCACGCAAGCGGCACAAAACGATGACAACAACTACTACGCTCAATGTGGAGGAAGCCGCTAAGTTCTGGCGCGTGGCCCGCCGTTTGTATGCGGTATACAGCGAACTGGACAGGACTTTTGAGCTGGGCGTTGCGCCGTGCGCAGACCTGGATGATCCTGTGGACCGCGCGGAGGCGGAGGTCATGGACCGCGTACGCCGCTGGTTTGAGGAGCTTGATACCCGCGTACAGGTTTGGCAATTGCGGCAATTGCTGCAGAGCACAACGCTGCAAAGCGAAGAAAACCTGCGCTATCTGATTGCCCGCCATCTGGATAGAAAACAGAAGAGCGAAGCCGACAAGGAAAAAATCGATTTCCTGCTGGTCCAGTATTTTGCTCATTGTGCGCCGCACGGTCTTGCGGAAACAGGATTGGCAGAAGTGGCGCGCGTTCTGGAGCCTGCGATCGGCAAGTCCGCTAAAACTTTTCCTGACTGGGCGCCGGGCCTGGATGAAAAACTCAGCAAGCTCAACCAGTCCAACAGTCTGGAACAGCTGCAAAATTCCGGGGCCCTGCAGGATGTCCGTGAACTGAAGCAGGCGGTTGGCGACCAGTATTTTGAGCCAGGATTTCTGGTGGCGTTCACCCGTTTTAATTTTCTTGCCCGGCGGGCTTTTTTCCACGCCATGCATCAGGACCTGCATGCCATCCGCAACCTGGTGAATGACCTGGAGAAGGCGGGAATTACGGTGGTGGATTGCCGCGATGCCGGCCTTTCTGACAATGAATCACTGGACCAGGTTCGCCATGTGGTGCACCAGTGGAAAACACCATTCCGCGCGCCTTACTCCGGAGGATCCTCTTTCCTGCAACTGATCGTGCTGCGCCATGCTCTGCAGCTTGCGTTGGAGAGCTCTCGTAAAAGCCCCGTTGGCCCGCCTGGGGCAGCCGTCATATCTTTTCCTCGCCCGGCAGAAGCACCAGCGCCTGTGGTTGCCAAGGTTACAACCATGCCGGCCCCGAAACCTGCGTTGGCAGCCGAAGCGCCAAAGCCTGTGGCTGCTTCGCCGCCAGAAATTACTGCCGTTAAGGTGCAACAGCCGCCCGCTGGGGTGAAACCACCGGCGGCATCCGATCTGATGTCCCAGCCACCGCAGAGCGCGGATCACGGCGCTCCACCCTCACCCAAAGAGCAGGCGGAAGAAGATGACTATCTGATGCGTTGCGTGGTGGACATCGCGGAACAGTTGAAGAACATTCCGCAGAAGAATTCGCCGGCGGTTTCAGCTATTGTGCTGGGAGGTTGCAAGCTCCTGATCGCCACCTGGGAGGCCCAGGCGTTTGCTCTGGAAGATGAGACCGCGCGGGCCCTGCAGCGGACTGTGGCGGCGCGCACCATTCTGCACGTTTGCATGGAGCGGCACAAGAAGAATGAGCCGACTGATATTGCTGCGGCTGTGGACATAGCACGCGTCCAAGTGGAAGAGATGAAGGGCCACGTGGACGCCGCGAAGGAAGCCAAGAATATTGATGCCGCCGTTAATCTGGCCGCGACCACCAAGCGGCTGCTCTCTCTGATGACGGAAGCGGAGAAACTGGGCTAAGGGAGGCGTGGTGCGCGAGCCGCATGTTATTTTTGATCGCCGCGATCTTTACCCATTTCCCATCCTGTTTCAGCGGCTTCCAGCGATATCATCCGCATGCAGCCCCCGTTTTGCGCCACAACAGATTACGGCGCCCTATTGATGCTTACGAAAGTCTTCAACCCAACGCTGAAAAGACGCGGAATATAGATTGCGCTGTCTCTGAAATAACTCCCAAGAGCGGCGGCCCCCATCTGCGCTGAAGAAATCCTTCGCAAATCGGTCCCATGAATCCTTGTATTCCTGGTCGGCCTTACGCCGGTCTGACCAAAACATTAATCTGGAAACGATCCGTTTGTGCCAACTGAAGAACCCCAAATGCCGGTGAAAATCATATACCGCCTCAAACATATTGAAGCATGCGTACATCAACGCATCTTCCTGCAATGTGCGATAGTCAGCAGTCACGGTCATTAGCTGTTCTAGTTCCTTCTTCTTATCTTCAGATGATGGCGTCAACGTGTGGCCATAGATTGCCCACAGATAGGGCCGGTCAATCAGTCGATTGTCAATATCCATCAACATTCGTATGTGATCTTGCCGAGCACTCCTTCGAGTGGACCAATGATTAAAGTTCAGGAGGATCAATCCTACGATAAGGGCCATAAAGGCTGTGATGAGAGATGGCAGAACTTGCCAGAATTTAGGAGAAGCCCAAAGCGATTCCCAAAATCCAACGGGAGCAACTTGCACCGGAGAGGTTTGCATGTTTGCTGGTTGAATCTGCG
>DAHUXF010000211.1 GCA_027307295.1 Acidobacteriaceae bacterium | reverse complement strand
CACTTCCATGGTCACCCCGACCTGTCCATTCACGCCTCCACGAATCGTGTTGTCGAATATGCGGATTCCCCCTGAACGGGCTACGTTAATCCCCAACTGACTGTTTTCAATGGTCAAGTCGTAGATCACAACATCTCCAGCCGAAATGAGATGCACTCCGGTGTCAAAATTTGAAATCCTGCCTTTGCCTTTCAAGGTCAGCCGGCCCTCGAAAATGAAAATGCCCATGCCCGTCCCATCGCCGGTAATATCGTGTCCATTCAGATCTATGGTGATGTTGGGCGCACCGGGCAATGGCCCGAAGACGCGTAGCGCAGTGCCCGTACAGTTCAAATTGGACGTAAGCTTCAGGTCTGTCCGGATTATGTCTCCACATTGAACGGCAAATGCAGGCTTGTCAGAGATTGCCGCGATCAAAACAATTCCTGCTATTGATAGCAGGAATCTGGTAGTCATTTTTCTTTGAAACATATCTTTCTCTTTCTCTTTCTGTGCCAGAGAACAACAGCCCCCGTGTCGTTGGCGAAATCCCTGGCTTATATAGTTAGGCTTGCATAGTTTATTACTTCAGAAATAGATTGGACACCTAAGTTGAAAATTTATTTGTGAATGAAACTAATAATAGGCTCAGACAATTTCAATTCAACAGGGGAAGTTGAACTTGGCTTCAGCATCTGATCAACATTTTGCACTTAGTTGAAACAAACTAGATAAACCTTAGAGAGCTCTAACGGTAGTCTGATTTGTGTCAACCAGGCTCCAACAACGAGCAAAATATCTACTTTCCATATTTCACACCTGGCGCCTGGTATGGCGGATCTGCGATGCTGCGGATATAGGAAAGGACGGCCTTGATTTCCGCGGGTTTCAGCGTTGCAGCGTACGCTGGCATTTGCGGCGATTTGCCCAGCGCTGGGCCGCCATGGGCGATCATGTTGGTTAGATCGGCGTCAGAGATCCGGTTCAGCGTGGCTCCGTCCGTGAACTGGTGGGGAGCGGGCGAAAGATTATCGTGATTGGAGACACGCTCCGGCGTTGATTCCGGGTCATGGCAGCGGATGCAGTACTTGTCATTCACCGCTTTGCCGACAGCCTGTTCGTAGCCAAGGGCAATTTCCCGCAGGTTCACGGTGGCGTTGCCTCCGCCGGATTTTGGTGTTTCAGCAATCACCTGAAAGTCACCGGGATTGAATCCCAATTGCACCGAAACAGTGACTTGACCGCTGGAATCCGTGAGCGTTTGTGGCGGGTTGAATTCCAAACCATTGCCATGGAAGACAACGAGCGCGCCGGTAACGGGATTGCCGTCTGCGCTGTTGACTTGCAGGACCACCGGCTGTGGCAGCGCCGATCCAACTTGTGCCCACTGCTTGCCGCCGCTGACTTCAACGATTTGTGTTCCGTAAGCTGCAGGCTTGAGCGTCTGCGGACCGGATGGTTTGCACCCCCCGAGCAGCACCGCCAAAACAAACATCGCAATGCGGAGGAGCTTCATTTGCCACCGCCTTGCTTTGCTTTTAGTGTCATGAGGAAAGCGGTCAGGTCGCGAGCTTCGTCATCTTTCAAGCTGAAATTCGGCATGAGCGTCGCGGGACGAAAAGCGTTGGGTTCTTTCAGCCAATTGTACGTCCACTCGGGCGTCAACCGGTTGCCGACGCTGGTCAGCGCAGGTCCCACATAGCCTTTGTCATTCTTGTAGTCGGCAATGTGGCAGGATTGACATCCATACTTGGAATAAAACAGCTGCTTACCTCGCCCTGCCGCGTCCGCGTTCAAGACGTGAGGGTCCAGGGGCTGCAAATCCAAGGCGGGAGATTGATAGGCTGATGTGATGTAATCCGTAACCGTCTTGATTTCGTCCGGGGTTAGATTGAATTTGGGCATCCGCCGGATCAAGGCCGGCCGCAAGGTATTTGGATTTTTGAGAAAGTCTTCCAGCCATGTGTGTTGTACTGCGCTTCCTTCCCAGGTCAGATCGGGCGCCATATCACCGCCGTTGCCGTTAATGGCATGACAACTCAAGCAGCGTAGGTCTTCCATAAGCCGTCCGGCCTTGCCGCCGGGATGATAGTTTGTCGTTCGTCCGCCACTGATGATTAGCTCCTTCGGAAAACCGGCAGCGCGATCTGTCTGCGCGAGCAGCGCTGTGGTGAGCTCGTCCACCTGGGAATCGCCCAGTGCGAACTTAGGCATCTTGAGGCCCGGACCGAAGGAGCGCGGATCATGGATTTTGGCGGCAATGTAATCCGGGAGATTGTGCTTCATGCCGGGAGCAAACACGACTTGCGCCAGCGCCCGGCTGCCCACAAGCGTGAGGTCAGGCGCAAAGTTCTGCGGCGGGTTCACTCCGTTGATCTGGTGGCAGGCGGCGCAGCCGGTTTCGGCGACCAGTTTCTTGCCGCGGGCGATGCTGTCTGCGCTCGCGGGCGCGAGATGCACGTTGGCCAGATAATCGTTATCTTTTTTCGCCAGCAGGAAGCCGGAAAGCAAGGCCACCTGCTTCTGGTCCATGCGATAGTGCGGCATGCGCGTGCCGGGATGATAGGAGGAAGGATTGTCGAGCCAGCGCCGCAGCCAATCCGGATTTACTTTGCTGCCAACCCTGGTCAGCTCCGGACCCAGGTTGCCGCCGACGAGATTGCCGGCTTCATTCTGGATCGCGTGACACGAAGAACAGAAGGATGCGCCGTACAGAGTGGCAGCTTCAATCGATGCATTGGCTGAGGGAGCTGCTGTCGCTACAGTTTTAGTCTCAGTCCCCGAGGCCGGAGACGCCGAGCTCTGAGCAATCAGAAAAGCCGAAATATCGGCGGCATCCTGGTCATTGAGTTGAAAGTTGGGCATGGTGGCGGAGCCAGCATAGAGCTGCGGGTTCTTGATCCATGCATAGATCCATTCGCGGCTGGTTTTTTCTGCAATGTGCGTGAGCGGAGGCGGATTATCGTCGGGCTTCAGCACATTTCCATCCGGCTGCGCGACGGTGTGGCAGTGAACGCATCCCATGCTCGAAAGCAGGCTGCGACCTTCGTTGAGCCTTGGAGCACCTTGCAGCGGGCCAAGATGGCACTGCCCACAGCCGGACTCCAGAAAGCGCGCGGGCAGTAGCGGCTGTTCCCATGCTTCCGTGGTGTAGTGGGCTTCTTTCACTGATGTTGCCGGCCCTTGTCCGCGATGACAGATTACGCAGCCAAACTCATCAAGCTTATGAGGCATGGGCGGATGTTTCCTGAAAGGTTGCTCAGAAGCACCCACCAGAGCGCCACTTAAGTTGACATGGCAGCTTTCACAGCGATCGACCACTCCCAATTTAGCGATCCATGTTTGGTGAAGTCCGCCCTGGAAACTGCGCACCAGGGTGCCGCTCTGCCGCTGGCCGGCAATTGCCAAATACGACTTCTGATAATGGCGCCATTCACTGAAATAGTTCTTGGCCGGGGCGATGGCCAGAGAAACCAGCAGCACCAGACTTATCACGCAAAAATAGACCAACTCCCGCATTGTGGGGCGACTGCGCAAAGGACCGGGTTTGTTGTTATCGTCCACTCAGCTTCTCCATCTAGCTCTGCCAGGGTAAGATCCAGCCCCATCCAGGGCCGCGAAAGAACGTACCCACAACAGTAAGAACCGTTAGCTCAATCAGAAACCAGGACATGATCCAAAATGAAAGTGGTTTGGAAAACAGCCAACGCTGAACTAACCTGGGCGACTCAGATGAAAAGCGCGCGGACCACAGCATCAACACGCCTATCAGAAGAGTCGGTACCAAAGCCACGATCACGTCATAGGCCAGAAGAAACAGGCAAAATAAAACAAGCACAGCGCTGATGATCATCAGTCGCCGCTTGCGGTCTTTGGCCCAGAGGCTCTCACCCTCAATATTGATGTTGAAGTAGGGAATCACGATGAGAGCGCCCACCACCAAGCCGGGAACCAACACTCCCGCCACCACAGGGGGGAAATAATGCAGCAGTTCCTGCAGCCCCAGAAAGTACCACGGCGCTTTAGCAGGGTTCGGCGTGTGCATTGGATCAGCAATGCCTTCGAGGGGTGCGTTCACCAGCAATGAAATCCACACCAACAACAGAAAGGCAACTTCCAGAGCAATGACGAAGCGTGACAGCGCGGTCGGATAGGTCATGACGCGGGCATCATCCTGCGTCTTCACATGAGGAGAAGCGCGCCGCAGAATGAATGCGATGCGCCGCGGATTCTTGCGCACATCGGACTGTACTTCAGCTTGTATCTTCGTTTCTTGCATCTTGGGGTCTTCCGTCATGGCGTTTTCTTCTCCGGAACGTGCAACCCGCCATCCTTGCGGATGCGCCAGAAGTGAACGCCCACCAGCAGAATTGCCGTCAACGGCAAGATCACGCAGTGCAACACGTAGAAGCGGAGCAGCGCGTTAGCGTTTACCTCATTTCCGCCGAGCATCAGGAAACGAATCTGTTTGCCCATCAACGGAACAGCCTTGGCGATGTTGGATCCCACCGTCACAGCCCAAAACGACAACTGGTCCCAAGGAAGCAAATAGCCGGTGTAACTCAGCAGCAAAGTCAGCAGCAGCAGAAAAACCCCGATCACCCAATTGAACTGGCGCGGAGGGCGGTAGGCGCCGCGATAAAAAACTTTGAACATGTGCGCGAATACCAGGAACACCATGGCATGGGCAGACCAGCGATGCAGGTTGCGCAAAAAGACTCCGGACGCCACCACAAACTGGAGGTCCTTCATGTCCGCATAAGCCTGCGGCACGGAGGGATGGTAATAAAACATGAGCAGGATGCCGGTCGCGATCAGGACGAAAAACGTACTCAGGGTCAGCGCTCCCAAATACCAGGTTGCGCTGAACTCAAGCGCACGCGAACGGATCTTCACGGAGAAAAGGTGCAGGAAGATGTTCTGTTGCACGGCCTGGGAGCGATGCAGATTGCTGGAGCCGCTGCCGCTGCGAAAGATCGTGCGCCAGACATCTGTGCTCCTAAGCTTCTCAAATTCCGTCTTGATGGTGGCCATGCTTATACCTTCACGTATTCAGGTTCTTTCAGGATGCTGGAACGATCAACCATCAGGTTCCCATCTTCCGCCAGCCAGACCTTCAACCAGGGCAGGGGTTGCGGTGCGGGTCCCGCGACTTTTACGCCATCGCGATTGAACCGGCTCCCGTGGCAGGGGCATGCAATCAAATCCAGTTCCGGTTTCCATGCGGTGAGGCAGCCCAGATGAGTACAGATTGCTCCGAGCGCGTAAAAGCCCTTGGCGCCATTGATCAAGTAAATTCCGCTCTGCGCATCCAATGTCACGGTGTTGGCCGGAAACTGGTCCGGCTTTCCGGCTCTGATAATGGGCGCGGATTCAAACAGCACATTGGGCGAGAAGAATTCATAGGCAAATAAACCAGCGCCGGCCGCAGCCACAACCAATGACCCCATGCCCACCCTGGCAAAGAACTCTCGCCGGCTGCAGTCCTTACAAGCTTCGTCGGGCGGCGCGCCGACCATGGTTCCAACCTGCGCCTGTGTTTTCACGTCGCTCATTTGCTGCTCCTCAAGTCGAATGATTGGATCGGAATCAGTCCGGTACTTTCAGCCGATCTGAAATGAAACGCTT
>DAHUXF010000210.1 GCA_027307295.1 Acidobacteriaceae bacterium | reverse complement strand
CCCTTCCGTGGGACAGGTCATTAAGGGCTCAATTTCTGGCTCAGTGACGGACCCTCAGGGAGCGGTTGTATCGGGTGCTCAGATAAAAGCTAAGAACGTAGAAACCGGGGTAACGTTCACCACCACCACTGACAGTGCAGGTATTTATCGCCTGAACCTGCTGCCCGTAGGAACCTATACGGTTGAAGTGACGGCCCAGGGCTTCAAAACTTCGTCCGAGGTAGGCGTAATTGTCGGCGCCGGACGTGATACAGGATTGGGTGCGATGCATATGTCGGTTGGGGAAACCTCAACCACAGTTGAGGTCACCGGCGATGCTCCCCTGATTGAAACCACACAGTCGCAGGTGAGCAGCACATTTTCTGGCACTACGTTGAGCACCTTCGCAGGCATTCAAGAAAATCAGGGACTGGATCGCCTGGCGCTCTTTGTTCCCGGGGTTGTGGCAACACGGAGCGATAACTTTTCTAATACGAATGGCGGAGGATTCTCCAGCAACGGTCTCCGCGGGCGCAATAACGATCAGGAAGTGGACGGCCAGAACAACAATGACAACAGTATTGGCGGCCCCTCACTTTTTGTGAGCGACACGAATTTCGTTCAACAGTATGTAATTGTTACAAACAATTTTGGTCCGGAATATGGCCGCAATGCAGGGTCCGTGGTGAACATTATCACCAAAGGTGGATCCAATGCCTGGCATGGATCAGTTTACGGCACCGAATATAGTAGCTTCCTGAATGCTCTGAGCAACACGCAGAGGCATTCCAATAAACCAGGTACGAATTCGGCAAGACCGGGAACGGTCACCTGTTCTGACCCGTTTAACCCGCAGTGCAATCAGCAGACAGGTCCACTGCGCAGTAATGAGGAGTTCAGTGGCGGAACCATTGGTGGGCCGATATTGAAGAACAAATGGTTCATCTTTGGCGGCTTTGACAGCGATCTCTTCTCTGGCTCATCCACTTATTTGACCAACACCACAACGCCGACTCCGGCAGGACTAGCAACGCTGGCTGCCTGCTACCCAACCGGAATTCAAGCGAAGCAGGTTGATGCTCTTGCCAAATTTGGACCGTATGGTATCAGCGCTGGCAACCCGTCGCCCAACGGAGCACCAAGCATTATCAATTTTGATGCTACTCCAGGAAGTGCGAGCAATACGGGAACGGTATGCAATGGCATCCAGGTAGCGGGAGTAAGCCGGACGTTAGCCACACCTTCCCACGGTTTCAATTTCCCGATAAGAGTGGACGGCCAGATTGGCTCCGATACCCTATTGGGGCGTTACATTTTCAATAGAAACAACAGCTTCAACAACAACGACAACGGCGCCGCCGGATACGTGAACAACACGTTAGCACTTAGTCAAGCTGTGCTTCTCAGTGAAACTCACAATTTCTCATCTCATATGGTCAACGAAGCGCGTGTAGGCTTCGACCGCCTGAATGTTGCTTTCGGCGGTAACAACATTGGCAATGTTTTTGAGCCTGGTACCGGACAGATTCTGCAGGCGCTCGCTAACGTTACAATCGGCGGTGCTGTCGGCTTTGGTCCCGCGACCAACCTTCCGCAAGGTCGCATTGTGAACACCTGGCAGGCTCAGGACAACTGGAACTACGTGCGCGGCAAGCACTCGTTCAAGGGGGGGGTGAACTGGACCTACCAGCGTTCACCGAACACATTTCTCCCCAACATCAACGGCCAGTTCTCCTATGACAACCTTGCTGGTTTCGTCAATGGTGTTCTGGATAATTCCACGCCAACGGCAAATGAACGGCCCGGACTCAGCAGCGTTACAATTGCCCAAGGCAATACGGTACTTGACTTCCGCGAGTATGACACATTCCTCTATGGCGGCGACGATTGGAGGATCAGTCAAAACCTTACACTGAACCTGGGATTGACCTGGACTTATTATGGCAATCCAGCCCAATTATTTACCGACATCACCAATCAGAGAGAAGCTAATCCGGCGACAGCTTTTTGGCTGGCAACCGGCCCCAATGCTCTGCCATTGTCGGCGAGGACCAATCCTCCGAACCCGACTGTTAAGAACAGCTTTGGTCCCAGCGTTGGGTTTGCATACACTCCGCAATGGGGTGGTTTTGTGACTGGCCATGGCAAGACCGTTTTCCGCGGCGGCTACAGGCGGCTTTACGATCCGCCGTTCTATAACATCTTCCTGAACACCTCCACTTCGGCGCCGTTTGGGTTCCTCCAGACCTTGACGTCGGGTAGCACTCCTGTTCTGCCGAATACGTTGTCCATGCCGGCCGTTCCGCTTGGTCCGGCCGTCCGTTCGGCACTTAGCAGCTTTATCGCCAATAACACTTTCGATCCACGGACCCAGAGCGAAACAATTCTAGGTACGCCAACACAAGGTCTTGGTCCGGACACGGTAGATAGCTGGAGCTTTGGCTTTGAACGTGAAATAACCAAGAACTCGGCCTTCGAAGCCCGCTACGTAGGCAACAGGGGCCGGAACCTATACCAGACAGTGGATGCGAACCCATTTCTTGGCACCGCTGCGAATCATGGATTGCTGCAGGACTTCCCAAATTTAATCCCGAATGCTTCCTCATTTACTCCTTGTGCCGCAACCCAGCAGGTGGGTCCTGGCGCTGGATCTGATGTAGGACGTGTTAATTGTGGTCTGGGAGTTGTCCGTTCCCGTAACAATGGCGGCTTCTCTGACTACCATGCATTGCAGACAGAGTTCCGGGCCAACAATCTATTCAAGCAGTTGACCCTGAGACTAGGTTATACGTTCAGCAAAAACCTGGACAATGTCAGCGAGATCTTTGCCACGAATACCGCGGGCAATACTGGGTTTGCCGCGCAGAACCCGTTCCAGACCGGAGACGCAGAACGTTCCATCTCTGGTTTGAACATTCCTAATGCATTCACCGTGTCTCTCACAGAAAACATTCCCTTCTTCAAAGAGCAGCATGGATTGTTGGGTCACCTTCTGGGTGGATGGGCGATGTCCGGTTCGTACGTCTATGGTTCCGGACAGCCGTTCACTCCCCGCCAGGGCGGTGTGTTCACGAACATCAATTCCAGAATTGCCGCGAACGGGAACTACTTTGACACCAACTACGCTCGAGCCTTCGTAGGTGATCCAGCTCGTCCGTTCTACGGTAACCGTAATGCTCCTGCAGGTACTGTAGGCATTTACTGTGGCGATTTGCGGTCGGTGTTTGGTCAAAACAGCGCAGCGCAAATTGCTGCCTTCTGCCCCGCTGGAACCACACAATTGCTTAGCCTTAACGCGCTTAACGCTCCGAATTCAATCACTCCGGGTGGATGCCTGCGTGGATTTGGAACCAGCGCGGCTGGGCTAGCGAAGTGCAAAGCCAATGGAGCGTTTGTGCCTGTCACAACCAACGATGTGCGCTACATCATCAACATGCATACAGCCCAGACGGTGTTTGGTACTCAGTTTGGCAACGTTGCCCGAAATCCGGAAGTTGACGCGCCTTCCAACCGGCTGGACGCCACCATCTTCAAGAACATCAAGATGGGTGAACGGTCCAACTTTGAAATGCGTTTGAGCGCCGTCAACGCCCTCAATCACTTCAACTTTGTGAATATCGATCCGAACATGGAAAATGCTGGAATCAACGCCGGCTTCACCAGCAATTTCGGTCTAGGCTTCGATAACCCCGCGCAAACTGCCGCCAATGGCCGCGTGGTCAGCATCAGCGGACGTTTCACCTTCTAACCAAAGATCGAAATCTGATCTGGCCCGCCGGACTAATCCGGCGGGCTTTTCATTTTGAATATTGAGGATTGTCAGTTCTTATTTTGTCAGTCTTGCCGAATGGCCGGAGTGTCAGGCTGGCCTTTGTTGGCAGCTCTTGCGAAGGCCCCTCCGGCCATCGCCAGCACTACGGGGAAACATTCCAGCACGTAGCGTGGCTCAGGATTTTCCAGGGTCGAAAGAAACAATGAGCGGAGCGCTATAAAGCCAATCAGGAACACTCCAGCAATGCCAAATCGCCACGTTATCCATCCGCGGAAGGCCGCAAGAATATAGAAGAGATTGAGCGCGGCCCAGGAAATGGCAAAAATACTTTCACTCCAATGCGCATCAAATTCCCACCAGCGCGTTTCCACGTTCAGGAACTCGGTTCGCGGACGCAGCCACATGTCCGCCATACGGAGCGTGGGCAGCCAGACAAAGTAGCGCAGCGGGTTATGCTCTTCCCGCAACCGCGCTATTTGTTCGAACTCGGCATCCATTTCCGGATCAATCCAAAGCTGCTGGTTATAGCGCGCAATCAGCTGCTGGGTCTTCTCATATTCCGGACGAGTATCAAAAGCGCGCTCCGGGAGTGTCTGCGGATCGATGGGCTCGCCGGAAACGTGCCACTGTACTTCCTCCACGGAGACATAATCGACTGTCCATGTTCTCAGCCAGTGGTCAAACCCGTACGGCACAAACTCACCGGGATCATTGGCATATCTGGCAGCCAGTGGCTGCCATACGTGGAAGACCTTCCAGTTACGAAAGGTCCATGGCGCAAGTGGACCCAGGCTGGCCGCTGCCAGCACAACGCCGGCGATTGCCGTTTGCCGGCGCAGGTTGGGGCGCAGGAACAAAACCAGCATGGCCAGAAATAGCGGACCAAGAAGGATGCCATCGTCCGGACGCAGGTATATGCTGAAAGCAGTCCATAGGCCTGTCAACAACCACAGGAGCATGGCAGTTTCTCCAGCCCAAAGAGACTTCAGTCCGCGTACGCCGTAATAGAGCGCGTGCGCCGTGCAGAAAATAGCCAGCGTTTCAGATAAGGGAGTAGCCGCATACATGGCTGTAAAAGGACATACGGCGGCCAACAGATAGGCTGCTTTGGCCGCGCGCGCATTCATCAATTCCAGCGCCAGAGCCGCAATTGCCAGGCATGTGTTGGTGTCGATCAGGGCTTGCAGGACCATGACCGCCGTATAGTGTTCCTGGCCAAACAGAGAGAACACTGCCGCCAGAAATCCCGGATATCCCGGCAGCCGTATCAATGTAGGGCGCACTCCGCCGGCGTCATCCAGGCCAAAAATGCCATGGTTGAGCCAGTTTTTGGCGATGTCGCCATAAATCCAGGTGTCGTCAGACAGATGAGGGAAGCGGAAGAAGAAGAAAAACCGCAATGCCAGAGCAATGGTGGTTACCAGCAGAAAGAACAGCCAGTTCCGGCGCACAAGATTGATGAGTGGTTTCATGAAGAAGGGCAAGTGTAAAGGGACATCACGGCGGCTTCAACTGGCAGAGGAGCGCTTTGAGGCGCAATTGACCTGCCGTGGCCACCCGCATACGATGGTCATAACAGATTCCTGCCATGGCAAAATCTATTTTCTATGATCCGCAGCAAAAACGATGGGGGCGCTTGCGCGTCCTTCTGAGCGTGCTTGGCGCGGTCATCAGCTTTCTCGTACTCTTTTTTATTGTCACGGTATTTGTGGAATCGGATACATTGCCACGCCTTACCATGCCGGAACAAAAGCGCAACCTGCGCGCCATGAAGCAGCGTGAGCATAGAAAGCCGGCACTTACAAAGAATATGCACCGCAAAACCAGCGCTCCACCCTCAGAGGTGGTGCTTAATGCGGATGAAGGAATCCGGGCC
>DAHUXF010000020.1 GCA_027307295.1 Acidobacteriaceae bacterium | reverse complement strand
GGCAAGGCCCCGGCGCTGATTTACCATGACCTGAATCTGGTGGAACGGATTCTGCGCGACCAGGTGAGCGGAAGCTTTTCCGCCATATGGGCGGACACGGAACAGGAATATGAGCGCATTTTGCGCTTTGTGAGCCGGTTCCAGCCTTCGCTGGTGAAGCGCGTGAAGCTCTACAGCAAAGATACGCCGCTGTTCGAGCAGTTCAACATCACGGAAGAAATCAACAAGGCGCTTAAATCAAAAGTATGGCTGCGCAGCGGCGGCTACATTGTCATCAACCAGACGGAAGCGCTGGTGGCCATCGACATCAACACCGGCAAGTACGTGGGCAAGACAGCCCGGCTGGAAGACACCATCGTCAAGACGAACATTGATGCCATCAAAGAGATTGTGCGGCAGATCCGGCTGCGCGATCTGGGCGGCATCATCGTGATCGACTTCATTGATATGGATGAACGCCGCAACCGGCAAAAAGTAATGCAGGCGCTGGAAGAGGCGTTAAAGGCTGATCGCGCGCCCTCAAAGGTGTTGCAGTTTAATGATTTCGGGTTGGTGGCCATCACGCGCAAGCGCGTGAAGCAGTCACTGGAACGCACGCTGGGCCAGCCATGCCCCACCTGCCAGGCCACCGGCATGATCAAGTCAGTCACTACGGTATGCAATGAGATTTTTGTGGAGATGCGGAAGATGTCGCGCCACTTTGAGCGCGATGTGATGGTCCGCGTTCATCCGGAAGTGGCCAAATCGCTCAAAGGAAACAACGGGCGCTGGCTACAGGAGATGGAAGAGCTGGTCAAACGGACGGTGCTGGTGAAGTCCGATCCGCTGCTGCATCCGGAACAGTTCGATATTCAGTAGGTTGTTAAAATCGTCAGAGCACGCGGAGGTGCGCGAAAAAGCCCTGGTCATGCCATGGCTTCCTTAGCCGGTCTCCTCCCCTTTCGCCACTTTTGCGTCTCCGGCGGTTGTTTTTTAGGGCCCCACAGACCGATTTTTCAGACTTAAGCAGATGCCGTCAAAGTTTAAAGGAACGCCCGCGCAGGACCGCGCGCTCAGCACTTATGTAAAGCTGGAGCGTGCCGCCAGCGCCGCGTTTGCGTATGCCCGCGTGGGACTGGAAGAACACGGCCTTACGCTGAGCCAGTTCGCCGTCTTGGAAGCGTTGTTTCACGTTGGGCCGCTTTGCCTGGGCGACCTGGCGCGGCGCATCCTGAGCAGCAGCGGCAACCTTACGATGGTGATCAGCAATCTGCAAAAGCGTGGCTTGGTCAAGCGTGAGCAGCAGGGCAAAGACAAGCGTTTTGTCCTGGCCACCATTACTCCGGCAGGAGCCAGGCTGATGGCCCGTATCTTCCCCGACCACGCGCGGCGCATCACGGAAGTCATGTCCAGACTTGAGACAGAAGAGCAGGAACAACTGGGCGCTCTGTGCCGCAAACTGGGCAAAGGCTAGTAGCCAGGAGAGATCGCCGCTATCGGGTGATCGCCGCCATCGCCGTGATCGGAGACCTGCTCCTGAGATTTATCTTGATTGCTGAACCGGCTTGACCGTAATTCATGGGATCCCGCAAAGATCGTGAGGGGCAGGTTCCTTTCCTCATGTTCCTTCGTGTCCTTTGTGGTCAATATGAATGCAGATCAGCCCTCCGATGACGGCGGTGTCGGGCGATCATCCGATCACGGCGATCATGTTATCTTTGTCCTGCCCATGCGTAAATCTGCTTTTCTTTATGCTGCCGCCATCTTTCTGGGCAGCAGCCTTCTCTTTCTGGTGGAGCCGATGGCCGGGAAGAGGCTCTTGCCCTTGCTCGGGGGCTCGTCAGCCGTATGGATCACATGTCTCGTCTTTTTTCAGACGGCATTGCTGCTCGGTTATCTTTGCGCTCACGCCATTGCAACGTGCCTGCCAGCGCGCGCACAGCGGATGGCGTATGGCTTGTTGCTGGCGCTCAGCCTGGTGCAGATGGTTCGCAATCTCAATCCGCATCCGCATGCTTCCACGTTGCAGCCGGTGTTGAGCGTGCTCCTGGTGTTGACCACGCTCATCGGGCTTCCGTTTCTGGCGTTGTCGGCCACCAATCCGCTTCTGCAGGCATGGTATGCGCGCGGGGATGGAGGGACCGGCCTCACTCCTCCGTACAGGTTGTTTGCGCTCTCCAACTTTGGATCGCTGCTCGGTTTGATTGTCTATCCAGTATGGATTGAGCCGAATTTCAGCTTGCGCACGCAGACGCTTGCCTGGTCCATAGGATTTTTTGTGTTTGTGCTGGTCTGCGGCGTGATCATCATGCGCCGGAGAAATAGCGACGATGTTCGCCAGCTGAAGCCAGAGCAATCATCTGCATTGCGGGCGACGCAAACGTTGGCCGTGCAGGACGAGTCTGCTTCTTCCACGCCAATTTCCGGTCATGCGCCCACCCCGCGCGAACGTATACTCTGGCTGCTGATGGCGGCGTGTGGATCGCTTTTGCTTTCTGCTGTCACCAGCCATCTGAGCCAGAACATTGCTGCCATACCCTTGTTATGGATCGTCCCGCTCACTATTTATCTGCTGACGTTTGTGCTGGCCTTTAACAGTGAACGCTTGTACCCGCACTGGCTGATCGTGCGGTTGCTGCCGGTGATGCTGGGCGGAGTGGCGTACCTGGCCGTGGACATCACCATGGACGTTCCTCCATGGATTTCCATTCCATTCTTCTGCCTCACATTGTTCACTGGCGCTTTCTTCTGCCATGGAGAACTCTACCGGCGGCGGCCATCACCGCGCTATACCACGCAGTATTACCTTCTGATTGCAGCAGGCGGAGCGTTGGGATCCATGTTTGTTGGCGTGTTGGCTCCGCTCATGTTCAACGGCAATTATGAGATGGCGTGGAGCCTGGTGTACACGGCGGCTTTGGCGGCTGTGCTGATGTGGAAAGAACACTGGGGCTGGCGTCTGTTTTGGCCCGCGATGACAGCCGGGCTGCTGGTGGTGGTATTTTTGCAGGTACAAGAGGACGAAAAAGACGCCATTGCCCAGGTCCGCAGCTTCTACGGCACGCTGCGGGTGACGCAGAAATCAACCGAAGAAGCCGGCATCTATCGCACGTTGATTCATGGCACCATCCAGCATGGCACGCAGTTTTTTGCCAATGAAGAATTTCGCCGTAATCCAACTACCTACTATGCTCATAATTCAGGCGTGGGCCTGGCGCTGGACCTGTGCTGCAAGGGCAGAACAAGGCGCGTCGCGGACATTGGCCTGGGCACCGGAACCCTGGCCGCATACGGTGCGCCGGGAGATGTGTTCCGTTTTTATGAGATTGACCCGCACGTTGAGGTGATTGCGCACAACGTGTTTACTTACCTGCGCGAATCAAAGGCCAGGATTGAGATTGTGCATGGCGATGCGCGGCTCTCCATGGAAGCGGAACCGCCGGAGCATTATGACGTCATCGCCGTTGACGCATTCTCAGGCGACGCGATTCCCGTCCACCTGCTTACGGCAGAGGCCATACAGCTTTACCTGCGTCACCTTGCTCCGGGCGGGACCATTGCCGTTCATATTTCCAACCAGTTTCTCAACCTCGCGCCCGTAGTGCAGGAGCAGGCAGACCACGCCGGCTTAAAAGCGGTCATTGTCTATAGCGACGACGAGGACAATACCGGAGCTTATAGCTCTGACTGGGTGTTGATGACGGCGAATGAGAAATTCCTGGCCTTGCCTGAAATCAAGGCCGCCAGCGAGGAGATTGACCCTCAGCCGGGCCTGCGGCTCTGGACCGATGATTACAGCAGCATGTTCCCCATCCTGAACCTGCACCTTCCAGAGAAGAAAGATTAGAGCAGATTGTCATCGGATGATCGCCGTCATCGGATGATTGCCGGCATCGCCGTGAGCGGCCAATCTTCTTTCTTAATCTGCGCAGAGTCGCGGAGCAGAAATCAGAGAGATACGAAATCACCGCGGATATACGCGGATAAGGGCAGATAAAACAGCCGCCACTTTGCGCGCAGGAACACGAATCGGAAAAATGATTCGCGTACCGCGCATTGATCGCGGCTATTTTTTTGGCGCGACGAATGCATGGCTAACGAATGAATGGTTTCGGCAGTCTATAAAAACACGATACCTTGACAATCTACAATCACTTGTAGATAGTCATAGTATGGGAAAACCAAATGATCTGGTCCAGGGAACGCTGGACCTGCTGATACTGAAGACGCTCTCACTGGAGCCCAAGCATGGCTGGGCAATTGCCAAGCGGATCCAGCAGATTTCCAACGAAGTTCTGCAGGTACAACAGGGGTCTCTTTATCCGGCGTTGCACCGGCTTGAACAGCAGGGCTGGATACGCGCCAGGTGGAATGAAAGCGAAACCGGAAGGCAGGCCAAGTTCTATTCGCTCACCGCCGCCGGACGGGCTCAACTGGAAAAGGAAAAGAAAAGCTGGAAGCGCCTCTCCACGGCCATTGACGTGGTTGTAGAGAGCCTGTGACGGAGGAGTGATGCGCTGGATCGAACGATTGCGAATGGCAATGTTGATGCTGTTTCGCCGCAAGAGCGAAGCTGCGCGGTTGAACCAGGAGCTGGAGTTCCACCTGGAGCAGCAGATCGCGGAGAACATGGGCCGTGGCATGGAACCGGACCAGGCACGTTTTGCTGCGCTGAAACTTTTCGGTAATCCAACGCTCCTGCGGGAGGAAGCTCAAATGTCATGGAGTTGGAACTGGCTGGAGAGCATCTGGCGGGATGTACGCTACGGCGCAAGGACATTGTCGCGGGCTCCCGGGTTCTCATTGACTGCCATTGTTGTCATGGCGCTGGGCATTGGCGCGACCACATCCCTCTTTACCCTTGTGCGTTCCGTGCTGCTGAAGCCGCTGCCATTTCGCGAGCCGGATAAATTGGTGATGGTGTACGAACATTTCCGCCAGGGAAATAGCTTGTATAACGTCGTTTCGCCCGCCGATTTCCGCGATTGGCGCGAACAGACGCACGGGTTCGAGGATATGGCTGCCTGGCACTGGTGGGGTTGCCAAGTAAGCGGTCAACAAAGCGAATTGCCCGAACCTGTGGGTGCGGCGGCGGGCTCATGGAACCTCTTTTCCGTGCTGGGCATGGAACCTGCGCTGGGTCGGACCTTTACCGAAGATGAAGACCGGGTTGAGGCCAATGACGTAGTCATGCTCACCTGGAGTCTTTTCCAAAGCCGATTTGGCGGAGACAATGCGATTGTCGGCAAGAAAATCAGGATAGACTCAAAACCCTATACTGTCGTCGGCGTTCTGCCAAAGTGGTTTTCTTATCCAGATCCAGCAGTGAAATTGTGGGTGCCATACACGTCTACATTTTCAGCCGATCAGTTGCGCCACGATAATCACCAGAGCTATGTTATCGCGCGTCTCAAAGACCGGCGGAGCGCTGCCGCAGCAATCAAAGAGGTAAGCGCGCTGCAATATCGTCTGCATGAGCGGAATCTGGACAAGCCGGTTGCGGAAGAGGCCCTATTGCGGCCCATGATTGAGGATGTTGTTGAGAACGTAAAGACGCCCTTGATTGTGCTGATGTGCTCCGTTGGATGCATGCTGCTGATCGCCTCCCTGAACGTTGCCAATCTTCTGGTAGCGCGGGGCGCGGCAAGACGCAAGGAGGTAGCGATACGCGGGGCTCTGGGCGGCAGCCGCTGGAGGCTGATTCAGGAGCAGATGACGGAAAGCCTGCTGATCTCGATTGCCGGGGGAATGCTCGGTTTGGCGCTTTCGTTCTCGGCAACGAAGTGGCTTGCAGCGAATTGGCACGACCTGCCACGCGCCGACGCGATACAAACAGACGGAATGGTACTAGGGTTTTCGTTCGCGATCATACTGGCAACGGCCTGGTTGGCGGGATTTTTGCCGTCGATTTCCTCCACAGGCAAGAGCCTGCTCGCAGCGCTCCAGGATTCGGCGCGCTCCATTGGCGGAAGCGCATCGCGAGCGGCATTGCGAAAAATACTCCTTACCGCTGAAATTTCGCTCACCGTCGTGCTTCTTATCTCTGCCGGGCTGTTGGTCAAAAGCTTCATGAATCTACGAGCCTCAGACCTTGGCTGTGCGACAGAAAACGTGCTGACCATGCGATATGGATTGCCGGAGAAACGATACGACACGCCGGAAAAGGTCTTAGGTTTTCATGAGGCCCTCCTGGCGCAGGTTCGCGCTTTGCCGGGAGTGCGCGCCGCCGGAATAATTTCCACCGCTCCGGGCGCGGGTTATGAAGGCGATAGCGTGTTTACCATTCCGGAGCATCCTGCGCAAGGCTCGATTTTGGAACTGGATGCGCTGACCCGCAAGGCCGATCCCGGATATTTCCCTGCGCTTGAAATACCATTGCTAAGCGGGCGATTTTTCACTGAGCAGGACAGGCTGGGGCGAACGCATAGTGCGATTATCAGCAAGAAATTTGCCGATCAATTTTTCTCCGGGGAAAGCCCATTGGGCAAGCACGTTCGAATAGCATTTTCCAGTCAGCCCGAAAACTACGAGATCGTCGGGGTGGTGGGCGATACTCTACATAGCATTGGCCAGCCGGTGAAAGCCACCATCTATCGTCCTATTTTTACCGGTGACCCGCGCCTGGATACCCTGGCAACCCTTGTGGTGCGCACTGCAGGCGACACTTTGGCGCTGGGTATCCCAATGCAGAAGCAGATCACTGCGCTTGATCCAGAGCTCCCGGGTTATCGCATTCAGACCATGCAGGAAATCATTGGCAAAGCAACGGCAAGCCAGAGCTTCAGCGCTTCGCTTGTGCTGGGCTTTGCCACGCTTTCACTTCTGCTAGCTGCGGTGGGCCTGTATGGCGTTCTTTCGTACCTTGTCACACAACGAATCCATGAAATTGGGATTCGCATGGCGTTGGGAGCGCAACGTAGCGAGGTGTTACGTCTTGTGCTGGTCGACGGAATGAGGCCTGTCCTGATTGGCCTTGTGATTGGCCTGTTTGGCGGCGCGGGAGCCGGGGTTCTGATCAAGTCAATTCTGTACGGAACACGCCCCCTTGACCCGCTGGTATTCGCTGCCATGGTCGGGAGCCTTGTGCTGACCGCGGCGATTGCCAGCGCGGTTCCCACATTGCGTGCCTGCAGGATTGAACCAACGCAGGCGTTGCGAGCGGAATAGGCCATCGCGTAAGAAAGGCTGTATATTCAGCGCTTCTTTCCTGTTACTCCGGCAGTTCACATTACTTTCGGTGCAATACCGGAGTCCAGCACTGCTCCCTTGGTAACATATGCGGCTAAATAGCGAACCGTGTGCATTAATACCACAATCAATTGTGGTATCAAGACCCTTGTGTCACAGGATTTTGATGTGTCATTCGTGCAAAGCTGGTGCTAGTCCCAAAGATACCCCTCAAACACGGTAGAAAACCGGAAGTTACCTATTGACCTTACGGTATTCACCCGGATATAACTCGCTTCGACCTGAAGTTTTTCCCCCGAGCAAATAAGGATTTCTCCACAGGCCTTATGTGAGGCCAATCACTCACTGTGGAAAGGCTAGACACCTATGGCGGCAGATTCGCGTGAGGTAATGAATATTCGGCAGGCCTCGCAATACCTGGGGGTGAGTCCGGACACGCTCTACAAATACGTGACGGAAGAGAAGATTCCTGCCTTCAAGCTGGGGAACCGCTGGAAGTTCAAGAAGACCATCCTGGACCAGTGGATGGAGCAGAAGAGCACGATGAATATCGGCGGGGCCAAGAAGAAGCCGAAGGCGGCTAAAACAGCTGCAGTACGGTAACACCGGGAAACCGGAGCAACACGGGAAATCAAGCACAAGGCGGACGGTATGTTTGGATTAGGTTCGGGAAAGTCGATTGTGGGACTGGACATTGGCTCCAGTTGCATCAAGGCGATTGAACTGAAGCGCTCCAAGGGCGAGATTGTGGTTTCGCACCTGGGCGTGGAACCGCTGGCCAGTGACATTGTGGTGGACTCCATGATTGTCGATTCAGGCAGCGTATCCAGCGCGATCAGCAAAATTTTTGGCGAGCACGGCATCAAGACCCGGGCGGTAGCCACCTCCGTGAGCGGACACTCCGTGATTGTGAAAAAGATCAGCGTACAGCCGATGAGCGAAGGCGAGCTGGCTGAGAGCATCACCACGGAAGCGGCCCAGCATATTCCGTTTGATATTGCTGATGTGAACGTGGACTTTGACATCCTGAATCCTGACGACACCGGCCCGCAGATGGACGTGCTGCTGGTGGCGGTAAAGAAAGACAAAATCCTGAACTATACCAATGTGCTTTCGCTGGCGGGTAAGGCCCCGGCTGTGGTGGATATTGATGCTTTTGCCTTGCAGAACTGCTACGAATACAACTACCAGCCGCGTCATGATTCCACCGTTGCCCTGCTGAACCTGGGGGCCAGCGTGATGAACATTAATATTGTGAAAGGTTCCACTCCGCTGTTCACGCGCGACGTGAGCGTGGGCGGCAACCAGTACACGGACTCGCTGCAGAAGGAGCTCGACCTGAGTTGTGACGATGCCGAGTCGCTCAAGGTGGGGAAAAAAGTCGGCACCGTGAGTGAAGACGACAAGCTGCCGATCCTGCAACAGGTCACGGAAATCATTGTGCTTGAAATTCAGAAGACCTTTGATTTCTTCCGCGCCACGGCGTCAGGCGAGCACATTGAGCGCATTTACTTGGCTGGCGGATCTTCCCGCGTGCCGGGCCTGGTGGAAGCGTTGCGGCAGGAGTTTTCTTTGCCGGTGGAAGTGTTAAATCCGTTCCAGCGCATTCTTCCACCCGCCGATTCGGTAGAGCACGAGATATTGGAACAGAACCCGGGACAGCTCGCGGTGGCGGTGGGTTTGGCCCTCAGGAGCTTTGAAGACCTATGATTCGCATCAACCTGCTTGGAGTTCCGAAAAAAACACGCGGTGGCCGGCGCAGCTCGGCGGTTTCCGTCCCCAGTGGCGGCGGTGAAGGTTCAAGCACGATCGTCCTGGGAGTGATTTTTCTGGGGGCGCTGGCCGTCCTGATCGGGCTGGCCCAGGTGTGGGTGCAGCACGACCATGAGCGGCTGGAGAAAGAACTGCAAAAAGCCATTCTGGAAAACCAGCGCCTGGCCGATGTGAAAGCGAAGTATGAAGCCAGCAAGCGAAAAGCCGATATGTATGAGCGGCGCGTGCGCGTGATTGACGAACTCAAGGCGGCGCAGGCGGGGCCGGTCAATCTGCTGAACCTGGTAGCAGACACCATCAACAGCACTGATGCCGTCTGGCTTGAGACTATGACGGACGACGGGAAGAACCTGGATTTTACCGGTATGGCCCTGAGTCCGGACTCGGTGGCTGACCTGATGGCCAACTTAAGGAAGACCGGAGCCTTTAAGACGGTAGAGATTAAAGAGACCCTGCAGGATTCTTCCGTGAAAGAAGTGCAGGCATTCAAATTTGAATTGATTTGCGAGCGGTCTCCCAGTTTTACCGGGAAGATACAGAAGCAGTCGTAGCAGCAAAAGATCAGCCGGGGACGGCATAGTATATGGCTAAATTTGGCGAATTGTCGTTAGCAGCACGGGCGGGCATTTTGTTTCTGGCCGCCGCGATTGTGGGCGCAGCCTACTATTACATCTATTTCAATCCTTTGTATCAGGCGAACCAGGAGCTCCAGACCAAGCTCACGGAAAAGAAGGCGGAAAACGCAACGCTGAAGACCTTTGAACCCAAGCTGGCTGAAGTGAACCGCACCATGGCCATCCTGCAGCAGCAACTGGAGATCCAGAAGCGAATTGTTCCCGAAGACAAGGATGCAGACCAGTTCATCAAACTGCTGCATGACACGGCTGCCACTTCCGGCATTGAAATCCGGCGTTACACGGCCTTGCCTGTGGGCAATCGTGAGTTTTACAGCGAAGTGCCATTCGCCATTGATATTGACGGCCCTTATTATTCGGTCATGAATTTTTTCCAGCGGGTGGCGGAGCTGGAAAGGATCGTCAACGTGAGCAACATGCAGATGGCGAACCCCAAGAACAGCAGCGCAGCCAAGGTGAAGAACGCGTACGCCTATGCTCCGGGTGAAACCGTATTGGCGAGCTGCACAGCCACAACATTCTTCAGCCATGAGCCGGAAGAGCAAGCTCCGGCGGCGCCCGCCAAGCCGGGACAGCCGGCGGGTAAAGGGAACTGAGATGAAGCTATTGCAGATTTTTGCGCTAACAATAACGATGGCGGCCATGGCGTCGGCGCAGAACTCCGGCGCGAGCGGCACGGTCAAGCCCAGCCCTAGTCCTTCGCCCACCCCAACTCCAGTGGCGAAAACCAAGGCCGGTGCAGCCAGCACGACAAAGCCGGCGTCTGCGGCCACGTCCCAGAGCGCCGTCAGTAAAACCAAGGCTGGTTCATCGTCCTCGCCAGCGGTCAAAGCCCAGACGGGGGCCAAAGCCCAGCCAGGCGCAGCCAGCACAACGCCGGCCAATGCCAAGGGTGCCCAAGTTTCTGCCAAGCCCGGCGCAACTGCACAGAGCAAACCTTCTATAAGCGCCGCTGGAACTGCTCCGGTAAAAACGAGTTCCATGCCGGTCAAGAGCGCAGTTACGCAGACGACTCCGGGCAAGGCCACGCCTGCTCCGGTCATTCCCGCCAAGGTGGATGCCAAGACCGCGAATACAAAAAAGCTTGACACTAAAAAAACAGATACCGCAAAGTCACCTGCGGTAATCTCCACCCAGCCTGCGAAAAATGCGGTACCGGCGAAAGGTGCGGTTTCGGCGAAAACGCCTCCCGTGGCTGCTGCAAAAAGCGCACCCAAGCCTGCGGAACAGACTGCTCCAAAAGTCAGCCAGACTGCGCCTACCGCGGAAAAGCCCAAACCGGCAGCCAGGGTTTTTGGGGCGCACGGACGCCGGGACCCATTTGTAAGCCCAATCGTTTCATCGCAGGGCGTCAGCCGGCCTTCAGCAAATTGCACCAGCGGAAAACGGTGTCTAGTGATCCCCGAACTGGTATTGCAGGGAACGGTGAAGGACACGTCAGGAAAAATGCTGGCCGTGGTGGCCAACAGCACCAAGCGCACATATTTCCTGCGCGAAAACGACCAGGTTTTTCAGGGGAGCGTGGAGAAGATCACCAGCGACTCCATTATTTTTCGTGAGTACATCAAAGACGCCTTGGGACGGGAAACCGCCCGCGAGGTGGTAAAGAAACTGGTTCCAGCTTCATAAATCGGGACGAGTGCAGTGCGATCGACAGTTAAGACAACCGAACTCAGGGGAAGCAGCACAGCCGTTTGTAACATGTGGACTAATTTTTTCTGAACGGCTGGAAATTGTAGACAGGCGTCCAGACGCGCGCATGACCGGTCAAGGAAGTGGCCGCCGCATGGGGAGACTAAAGATGAGGCTTAAGCAACTGCTAGGAATCGTTCTGTTGGCCACGGCAACTGTGTCCGTGGCGGCAGCTACCGTTTCGCAACTGGGAGGCGTGCTGGTGAAGAACCAGGACAGCTCCGCGGTGATCACAATCCTGGCGAACGGGACCTTTACTCATGCCGAGTATCGTCCAACGGAAAGTTTAATGCTGGTTGACCTCGCGGGGGTCTCGCTGGCGAACCAGGACAGCAAGGTGCATGAAGTCTCAGCACCGGGTGTGCGCTCGTATCGCATGGAGGGCTATCGTGCCGCCAACGGTGCAGAAGTTGCGCGCATGGAGCTTACGCTTTCGCCTGGAGCCAAAGTGAACGTGAGTGAGGTGGAAGGCGGACTGCAACTGCAGGTCGCCACAACCGCCGTGCCGGTAGCCGGTCCGGTGGCGCGCACCAGGAGCGGAATCACCCGCATCAGCGGTGTTTCCGTGGCCCAGGGCAGCGGTCTTCTGAACGTTGAAATCAGCGGCAGCGGCCCCATGACGGCCAGGACCATGAAATTGACGCATCCTGACCGCGTTGTGGTGGACATCCCGAACTCCCTGCTGCAGGGGCCAGCGCGTGAAATCGCAGTGAACAGCGGCGATGTAAAGTCTGTGCGGGCGGCCCGCTATCAGGAAGGCACAACCCGCGTGGTGGTCGATATGGCTTCCATGCGCGATTTTCAGGTGGTGCCTGAAGGCAATAAGTTGCTGGTCCAGTTGCGCGGAAGCGCAAGCGCCAAACCCGCATCTGCACCGGTCATCAGGGAAAATGGCGTAACCGCAAACGCGGCGTCGCAGCCGGTTGTACCAGCGCCGCTGGCCGCCAACCCTGAAATGGTTGACAATGCAAACACAGCGTCTGCGAAAACCGGCATTAAGGAAGACAAGGCCGCAGATGCAACACGCTCCAGGGCCGAAATTGCAGCTTCCCGTTTTTCCCGGCCTGAGCCGGTAGTGGCCAGCATCAACAAACCGCCATTTGCTACCAGCGCCAGTCTGGCGGCAGAGCCTGCCATGGTGAATGCCGCGTTGCAACAGCAACAACAGCAGCCGCAGGCGGTGCAAACTACTCCAGCCGGCACCACTGTGCCCGTGGCCGCGCCGGTGACCGGCAATTGCACTACCGGACGCTACACGGGTGAGCCGTTCGGCATGAATTTCAAGGACCTTGATCTCAAGGATTTCTTCCGCCTGATCCATGAAATCAGCGGATTGAACGTGGTGCTTGATCCTTCCGTGAAAGGCACCGTAACCATTGTTCTGGACGATGTGCCATGGGACCAGGCGCTGGCCATTGTGCTGGATAACAATAATCTCGCGTGCACGCTGTCCGGCAACGTCCTGCGCATTGCCACGCTGGATACCATGAAGACTGAGGCTGAATCGCGCCGCGCCCAGCAGGACGCGCAGGCCCTGGCCGTTCCCAAACAAACCATCACCCGTTACATGAGTTATGGCCATGCCAAGGACGCCATGCCGGTGATCAAGAAATTCCTCTCCGCCCGCGGAGACGTTGTGGCGGATGACCGCAGCAATGATTTGATTGTGGAAGACATTCCCAGCAATCTTGCCAAGGTGGAAGAACTCATCCGCACGCTGGACCGTAAGACGCCGGAAGTGGAGATTGAAGCGCGCGTGGTGGCGTCTACCCGGACGTTTGCCCGCGATATCGGCACACAGCTGGGTTACGGCTTTGGCACCGGCAACAACGCATTTGGCGGCGCTACGAGCAATAGCCCCATTAAGATTACGTTGCCCAATGGCCAGATTCCAAGATTCATTACGGCCCCTAATGACCCAACGCAGATTCCGTTGTTCTCCAACCTGGGCGCAACTGGTCCCACAAGTGGCATCGAATTCAGTAATGCCACAGCTGGGTTCCGGCTGGATTTCATCCTGACCATGGCTGAAACCCGCGGTTTGCTGAAGATCCTGTCGCGTCCGCACATTGTCACGCAGAACAACATCTCTGCCCTGATTCGCCAGGGTTCACGCATTCCCATTGTCACCCAGGCGCAGTTGGGCGGTCCGCCGACTGTGACCTATGTGGATGCCTTTCTCCGGCTGACCGTGGTCCCGCAGATCACCGCGGAGAACACCATCTTCCTGAATGTGGACGTGGAAAACACCGTGCCTGATTTCAGCCGCGTCAGCGGTTCGCAGTTGAACCCCACGCTGAACACGCAACAAGCTACCACGCAGGTATTGGTGACCGATGGCGGTACAGTTGTGATTGGCGGCGTAATCCAGACACAGAACAACGTAGCTATCGCTCAGGTCCCATTGCTCGGCAGCATTCCGATTCTTGGCAATCTGTTCAAGCACACCAACGTAAACACCTCAACCGCGGAGCTGATTTTCTTCATCACTCCCAAGATCATTCAAAGTTAGTGTTGCGCATCTACTTCCCCGGGGAATGATAAGCCCCGGGGTTTTTTGTTTCTGGCCCATACCTTTTCAGATCGCCCAAGGACCTGGGGGCTGGGTTGGCTTTGGGAATGGCAATGTTTTATAAACAGGAATGGCGCAAGACGCTGCAATGCTGATGTCTAAACTCTGAACAATGAATTTTTCTGCCCGCCAAAAGAAGCTTGCCGTGGTGATGAGACAGGCCGGGCTTGACGCCCTGCTGGTGACGCACCTGCCCAACGTGCGCTATCTGTGCGGCTTTAGCGGCAGCGCGGGTGTAGTGCTGGTGCAGGTGGGCGAACGTTCGCATAAGACTACTTTTTATACGGATGGCCGCTACACCCAGCAGGCGCATGAGGAAGTCCAGAACGCGAAAATCGTGGTGAGTAAAAAAGCCGCCCTGGCCGAAGCGACCGCAGGTGTAATTCAGGCAAAGATCAGGCTGCTGGGTTTTGAAGCCGACCAGCTGGCTTTCGCCACATACAAGCAACTGGCCGGGATTCTGGGCCGCAGGACCAAACTCAAGGCAACGTCCGGATTGGTGGAGCAGTTGCGCATGATTAAAGACGCTGATGAGATCAGCCAGATTCGCGCTTCTGTGCTGCTGGCCGCAAGCCTGTTCCAGACGGCGCTTTCCGTGGCCAAGCCGGGCGTGGCGGAGACCGTGGTTGCGGGCGAGTTGGAACTGCAGGCCCGCAGGGCCGGAGCGGAAAAGATGTCGTTCGATACGATTGTGGCCGCGGGAGCACGGTCGGCATTGCCGCATGGGCGCGCCTCGGCGCACCCGATTCCGGCGGCAGGATTTATAATCATGGACTACGGTGTTATACTCGCGGGTTATTGTTCTGACATGACCCGTACCGTGCATACAGGGCCGGTGTCCAGGGCGCATCGCCGGATGTATGACGCAGTGCGGGAAGCCCAGCTTGCCTCAATTGCGGCGGTCAAACCTGGCGTGGAATCCGGTGCAGTGGACCACGCAGGACGTGAAATACTGAAAAAAGCAGGGTACGATTCTTTCTTTACCCATTCCACAGGCCATGGAGTGGGAATTGAGGTGCATGAACCGCCTCGGCTGGCCAGAGGACAGACGCAGAAACTTGCGCCGGGAATGGTTATTACAATTGAGCCGGGTATTTACATTCCCGATGACGGTGGCGTCCGGATTGAAGATATGGTCCTGGTCACCGAATCCGGGAATGAAGTCTTGACGCCTACCACCAAGGACCTGATCACGCTTTAGCTCCGTGACGATCCAGCAGCCAGCCGTGCGGATGTGACGCTGAGGAGAGCCGACAAATATTCATGAATCAGAAAGAGCTGAAAGAGCTGATTGAATTCCTGATCGAAAAAGACATCTCTGAATTTGAACTGGAACGCGGGGATGTCAAAGTGCGCATCAAGCGCGGTGCTGATGCGCCTATCATCACACATACCGTGCCCATGGCGACCATGCCAATGGCGGCCCACGCGGCCGTCCAGCCCGCGCCCCAACCTCCTCGAACAGCGCCGCAAGGCGCAGCTCCAACTTCCGCAGCCGCTGAAGCCAGGGAAGAAGAGCTGCACCTGGTGAAGTCGCCGATTGTAGGGACCTACTATGAATCGCCGTCCCCGGGGTCTCTGCCATTTATCAAGGTGGGGGACCAGGTGGCCAATGGGCAGGTCCTGTGCATCATTGAAGCCATGAAATTGATGAATGAAATTGAGTCTGATGCCGCAGGCGAGATTGTAAAAATATTGGTCAACAACGGCCAGCCGGTGGAGTATGGCCAGCCGCTGTTTGCCATTCGGGCCAAGAAATAGGCCCCAGGCAGAGACCCGGCAGGGGGCGAGCGGACCGGACTGCCATGATCAACGTGCAAATCAGGTGACTGTGCCTGTCAACGCTGAGAACGGATGGGGAGCGCGGCGACAAAATCAATGTTCAAGAAAATACTGATAGAGAACCGGTGTGAAATTGCGCTGCGCGTGATTTGCGCGTGCAAAGAGCTGGGCGTAAAGACGGTGGCGGTTTACAGTGACGCTGACCGTAATTCGCTGCACGTCCGTTTTGCCGATGAAGCCATCTGCATTGGTCCTCCACGCTCATCGGAGAGTTACCTCAATATTCCTGCCGTAATCAGCGCGGCGGAAATCACTAACGTTGATGCCATCCATCCGGGGTACGGACTGTTGAGCGAGAACGCCAACTTTGCCGAGGTATGCGAGAGTTCGCAAATTAAGTTCATTGGACCGCCGCCGGAAGTCATCCGGCTGATGGGAGAAAAAGAAAAAGCGCGCCAGGCGATGAAGCGCGCCAATGTGCCGATTCTTCCTGGATCAGATGGCGTGATTGGCTCGGCTGAAGAAGCCCGCGAGTGGTCGTCACAGATCGGCTACCCGGTGATCGTCAAGGCGTCCGCCGGCGGAGGCGGGCGCGGCATGCGCGTGATCCGCAGTGAATCTGAGCTTGAAGCCCTGTTCAACGCGGCCCAGTCGGAAGCTGCCGCAGCCTTTGGCAACGGCAATCTCTACATGGAGAAGTTTATTGAGCGCCCGCGCCATATTGAATTCCAGGTGCTGGGAGACTCCCATGGCCGCGTAATCAGCCTGGGAGAGCGCGAATGCAGCATCCAGCGCCGCCACCAGAAACTGCTGGAAGAATCCCCCTCCACGCAGGTCACTCCCGAATTGCGCGATCAGATCGGCGCCGTCCTGTGCAAGTCGCTGGCCGCCATCGGCTATAGCAATGCCGGCACTATCGAATTTCTGATGGACCGGGACCGCAAGCTTCATTTCATCGAAATGAACACCCGCATTCAGGTGGAGCACCCGGTCACGGAGATGGTTACCG
>DAHUXF010000209.1 GCA_027307295.1 Acidobacteriaceae bacterium | reverse complement strand
TGGCTTCCAGGGATGCCATGGATCGGGCCATTAATCTCGCATCTTCAGCAGCCAAGCAACTTGAGGCTGCCAAATCCAGGGAGCAAGCCGCAGCTTATCAGGTCAAAGAAGCAAAGGCGGCACTATTAACCCAGACGAGCGACCGGCCTTCGTTGCCCGTTGCTGTACTATCTCCCGTCGGAGGCCGGATCCTGCGACTGTTGGAGTTAAGTGAGAGAGTGGTCGCCGCCGGTACGCCGATCGTCGAAATCGGCTACACACCCAAGCTGGAAGTCGTGGCTGACTTCCTTACCCGAGACGCAGTGAAGATCAACCCCGGCATGGACGCTATCATCGACGACTGGGGCGGCGACAAACCACTGCGAGCTCGCGTCAGGATGGTTGAGCCAGGAGCCTTCACGAAGATCTCTGCGTTGGGGGTGGAAGAGCAGCGAGCCAATGTTGTGCTTGACTTCGTGGAAAGCTCAGACAAACTGGAGGACGCCTACCGGGTTGAGGTCCGGGTGATCACTTGGGAGGCCGCCAATGTTCTCCAGGCGCCGTCAAGCGCGGTGTTCCGGTCCCAGAATGCATGGGCGGTGTTCAAGCTTGAGAAAGGAACCGTTCGCAAGACAATCGTTCAACTAGGACATCGGGCTGCGTTCAACATTGAAGTGCTGCACGGGCTCAGCGCCGGCGACACCGTGATCAGCCATCCCGGCACAGATATTCAAGAGGGCGTGCGTGTAAAAGCTTCGACTCCGCCTGATTCCAAATGAACAGAAAGCTTGCAGGTGAGTTTCTTGAGCCGTGTTTCGCGGGTCTTCCCGCAGCTTTGCCTTGCGTTTGTGCAGCCGGTAGAGAAGCCAATGATCTGAGCATGTGATCTGGATCACCGCATCCTTGGGCCTTCTCTGGCATTTTCTTAAGAATCCAATAGATTAGAACTCGCATCGGGAGGCCAGAAATATGCAACTCGAAGGACCCCATCGCCGTTGTGGCTATGTTTTGTTTGTAGGGTTGTCGGTATCGTTGATTCTCGGATGTTCCCAACGAAGGGTAAAGCCGCCGGAGATGCCTTTGGCTCCCTCAGCGCATGACCAGATTCAGCAGCGCTTGCAGCAACCCTACGAAGATCTCTTCGACCTGGCGCCTGGTCTAAATCTCAGCGCCACTGACCTTGAAGGCATGCGCAAGCACGTTCGGCAAAGTCAGGATTATTGCACGACGAACGTGAAAGAGCGCGCCAAGATCTATGAAAAGCAGACCGATGAACGTATAGCCGAAATCAAACACCTCGGCAAGCAGATTGAAGAGAGCCAGCGCCACGACCTCCATTGCCAGATCCAGGAGCTTCGCTCCGCCAAAGCCCAGGCGGACTTGCTGGCCGATCAACTGATTCCCGTAGCCTTCGACAATAGCCGAGCCAAGATTGAGCTGCTGGAAAAATGGCCCGCCGACTATCAGCAATTGCAACAGGAAATCAAATCAGAGGCCTATTTGAGCCGCCGCTGGGGCAATGCAACCGAGATCGGCTTCCGTGAAGTCGAGAAGGACCAAAAAGACGACGTTAAGCGGGGCCAAGACGCCGTCCGTGAACTCCAGCAGCAGATGGCGATGCCCCCCGAACTCGACAACAAAGCCATCCAAGACTACGTCAACACAGTAGCGCAACGGATTGCCCGAAATTCCGACCTTCTGGTGCCGTTGAAAGTTGTGGTGCTGGATTCCAAGGAAGTTAATGCTTTCGCTCTTCCCGGAGGCTTCCTGTACGTGCAACGCGGATTGCTGGAGGCGGCTGACGATGAATCGGAATTGGCTGGTGTGCTGGCGCACGAAATGTCCCACGTTGCTGCCCGGCATGGCTACAAGCTGATGAAGAAGGCCATGATCTCTTCCATCTTCTATCAGTCAGCCCAGATTGCAGCGATCATCCTGACGGGCGGCGCCGCTGGGATCGGGACGTATTACGCCCTGCAGTACGGTTTTTACGGCTTAGGATTCGCGCTCAACCTTAATTTGCTCGGAGTCAGCCGCGATTACGAGACCGAAGCCGACCAACTTGGCATCCAGTACGCATGGAAAACCGGGTACGATCCAAACGGCTTCATCCGTTTCTTCGACAAAATAGCCAGCAAGGAAGGCAACGTCATTGGAGCAAGCTGGTTCCGCACCCATCCGGTCTTTTATGACCGCATGGTCCATGCGAAGCGCGAGATTGCATTCCTGCCTAAGAAAGAACAGGCGATCGTCCAGACTACCGAGTTTGAGGAGATGAAGAAGCTTCTCGCGGTGCAGGTGGTAAAGAGCAACTCGGAGCAAAATAAGAAACGTCCAACTCTGCTGACCGGCGGCGAAGAACGTTGCGAAGCTCCGAAGAAGCTATACAAAGACACAGATTTGATCGAGACCATTTGTTTACAGTTTGAGCCGGACACGCCCGCTTCCAAGAAATAACCCACGCCGGGCTGAACGCTGGTTTTTTGGCCTTATCGTTGCAAGCAAAGAAATGGGCGGCCATCTCCATCCTGGCC
Organism: Acidobacteriaceae bacterium; assembly: GCA_027307295.1. Taxonomy (GTDB): domain Bacteria; phylum Acidobacteriota; class Terriglobia; order Terriglobales; family Acidobacteriaceae; genus Angelobacter. The sequence continues at coordinate 3,126 of DAHUXF010000209.1, read as the reverse complement.
GCCCATGTAAAGTTCCTTACCAGATCTTCATGCAGTCTTTTTTCTGGCAATTCTCAAACCTGCATACAAGGCCAGAAGTGCGAAGCCCATCAGCCCTGTCAATGGCAAGAGACTGGCAGTCTTTGGTAGCTCTTGCGCAGGTTCCTCAACCTTGGCCGTAACGGCGGGCGCAGGAGTTTCCACAAGGGGCTCAACGAGCAGAGGTCCCTCAAAGGCTACCTGCGGCGGTGGCGGTGGTGGTGCTTGGCCGCTCACCACAGTGTGCGTGGTGATACTCTGATGTGGTGCAACCGTTACCACCGTTGCCGAAATCTCCATGCCTTTGCGCAGGTCGAAGACCGTTTTCTCTTGACCTTCAATATTGAACACCGTGTCGGACGGAACCGTGTACTGTTTGTTGGGCGAGTCAGGGAAAGAGAGAATCACGGTCCTTCCGCTGACGTGCCATACCTTGCCGTTCACCGTTCTCACGGTCGTAACCTCTTGCGGTGTAGTAACCGTGTGAATCTCCTGGGTCAACTTTGTTCCAGGGACTAGTTCATGGACGGTTAGATGTTTGCCATCAACGTCAAACTTGAAATCACTGGGCAGATTCAACAGTTCGAACCCGCCATTCTCAAGTTCAACTACAAGCTCATGTCCTGAAACGTGGATGACCTCCGCATTCTTAACATGCGTCACGTGAACTTCATGCGCGGGCGGTCCTGTTGTCTTGGTGGTCGGCGGATGGGTGATGTCCTGGGCTGCAATGCCCACAGTCATGGCGCAAAGAAACGCCAAAAGGGCAAATGCCAGGCTGAGTAAAGCGTACTTGGATTGCTTCATGGTTTTATTCCTTTCTTTGATCTTGGGTCTTGCTTTGGTCTTGCATACATTTATTGCCGCTATTGCCGCAGAGACGCTTCGACGACGTAGCGGGTGGGCGAGGGGCCGACGAAATAGAACGGGTGGCAAGTGACCAGTGTGAGCGAACGATTCGCTCGGGACTTCAATACGCTGACATCATCCGGGCTGGTAATACGAATCTGATCCACTACGTATACATCCGTTCCCGATGTCGTAACCAACTCGATAACGTCTCCCGTGCTTATCTCTTTGAGGCTGCGGAAAAATCCGTCTCTGTGCCCGGCGATGCCCATGTTTCCTTCCTGGCCGGGATATGCTGTGCCCGCAATTCTTCCTACACCGCGATTTAACGTGAATGCATTTGTGCCATCAAGCACCGGAACTTCCAGGCCGACCTTTGGAATCCGTAAAACTGCTAGCGCTTCAACAGGCTTGCTGAGGGTGACCGCATGCGATCGAATCCGTTCGCTCGACCAGAGCGCGTAGCCGGCGCCCCGGGCCTGACGAGGACCAGCGTTGTGATCTGCGCTGGCGAATGCGTGTATTCTCGGTTCCGCTGCTCCAAGCCTGTTGGACTCAAATCTGGCCATCTCAACCCGGACCATGATGAAACGGTGTGCATGAGCGAATGCGAACATGCCCAGCAGAAGTAAACCCAGCAGCAACAGTAAGCGTTCGAACATTGGAGCCGTTTTGGAACCAGTCTTCATTCCAGAAATCCCAACACATTTATGAGAACAGTTCAGCGCGCCGGTTACAGTGATTTAGGTCACAGCCGGCTGTGATTCTTCTGGGTAAGGATGCCGATTTCTCGTAGCATGCCTCACTGAGTCCGCAGTGACGGCAAGTCAACCAGGCCGGTGGAGCGAGATTGTGATCTTTGTCACAGCTCTCCATCCGTTTTTGACCGAACCTTATAAGTAGCCGGCCAAGGTCAACATCCAGGGCAGAATAACCTTAGGTCGCCTGCATCCTAAAGCTCATGAGCCAACCGGCCAAGACACAGACGGGACTGAAGTTTGACAACCTCATGGTGCTCACCGACCTGTCTGCTGAATCGGCCGCGGCAACACCCTATGTGCGGGCGATAGCCGGGACGTATGGCTCTAGGATTCACGTTCTTCACGTAATTGATCCCTTGGCCTACATGTTTGGCGCTCCTGAAAGCGCGGAACGGAAGCGGCAGCAGATGTGGGATGCCGCAAACGCCAGGCTCTCGCAGTGGACAGGCCAATTCCTGGGCGGCATTCAGCTTGCCCCACTTCTCGTCGATGGCGAAGTGGGCCAGGCAGTTCTTCAGGCCGTCCGGGATCGCAAGATTGATCTTTTGGTCCTGGCCAGCCAGGGCGCTACCGGTCTGGAACGGATGATCCTTGGGTCAGTGGGAGAAGAGGTATTTCGCACCGTATCTTGTCCGGTGATGACGATTGGCCCGAATATCCTGGAACAACCCGAAAGCAGGGCACGTTTTGGAAGAGTTCTCTTCGCCACCGATCTCAGTCCAAGTTCGATGGCCGCAATTCCTTACCTGTGTTCATTAGCGGAGAACTGCCGCTCCGCTGTGAGCCTGCTGCATCTGGCGGACTCCGGCATTCAGTTTCCTTCAGAACGCCAGCGCATCAGGGAACGGGTTGAAAAAGAACTCAGAGGCTTGCTGCCGGAAGAGATGCAGTCCCACATCGACCATGTGATTGTCGAGTTTGGTCCGGTTGCTGCCGGTGTGGTTGAGTTTGCCCTGGCAAACCGGGCTGACGTGATTGTCCTAGGCGTCAAGTCTGGAGGAGCCCTGACACGTGGAGCGACGCACTTGCCTTGGGCCATCGCCCATCAAATCATCGCCGATGCACCTTGTCCAGTGCTCACCATCCGGGGTCCCGCCAAAGCTGTGAAAGTATGAAACCAGCCATGGAGAACCTGAAGAGAGACCTGCTCCCAGAGCCCGAGCAGCCTGAACCGGGGGCCAACCGGTCTGGAGAGGCATCCTTACAAGCCAAAACCAGCGTGATCGTCCTGACGGCTTCAGCCGTGCTTATCTTGCTCTATGTTTTCTGGCTGGCCCGCACGGTGCTGCTGCTGATCTTTGCTGGAATCTTGCTCGCTGTGATGCTGCACAGTGCTGCTTTCTGGGTGGAAAGAAAGTTGAGCCTCCGGCGCCGGTGGTCTCTCCCTCTTGTGGTATTGACTGGTGCACTCATTCTTGGGCTGGGCGTCTGGTTGCGCGGGCCGGATATCGGGGTGCAAATCGATCAACTGCAGGAACGCCTGCCGCTGGCCGCCAAG
>DAHUXF010000208.1 GCA_027307295.1 Acidobacteriaceae bacterium | reverse complement strand
GGGCGAAAGGAGGCTTTGCCGGCAGCATGCCACCAGGGCATTTACGAAAACCTAAACGAGCGGCCCGCAAATTTGCGTGATTTTCATGCGAATTTTGCTTCTGAAACGGGAATATTGAACACCGCGACGAAGTTACGGGAGTGACTAACCTGAGGATGTCCTGCCAGGGCTCAACCAAGCCGAAAATGGATACGTCCCCGAGAGAAAAGGTATAGATACATAAAGCAAAGTGGCAAAGCAGATGGTTCGCACATAAGAATGTTAGTTTTCGAACGTAATTTTCTCCAGGCTTCCATAAATCAGATATAGTTTTTCCCGAAAAAGGAACTTAATAATGTATCCAATGGGCGAATAATATTATAAAAAAGGTGACACGAGAAAGCGGTTAGGTCTTTGCCGGTTCATGGCAAACTGGGCCAAAGGGAATCGAACACGGTTCTTGCACGTCTGAGGGATATCCAAGATTCATTCCATTTCGGGAAATTTTTCCTGTATCCGGAAAATAGCAGTAAATCCAATGGTTTGTTGCTGATAGCAGGGCAGGGAAGACACTCGGTCACAGTTTCCAAAACAGGAGAGTTTTAAAAATGTTGAAAAAAGTCGTCCGTCTTCTCGTGGTGATCGCCATCTCTTCCCTCGCCAATGCAGGCAACATAGGAATAAAAGCAACCCAGTTTGATGGCCCATTTCCAACATCCCGCGTTTTTCTGGCCAGCGTTTCCAGCAACTTGCCGTTCGATGGCCCAAACCCGGCACCACCGATTCCGGGTCCGCCCATCGGATAGTGACGCAGGTAATCGAGAAATAGGCCAATTTGGTATAGAAAATAGTTGTTTCAGGCAAGCTGGAGACGTATCCTAAACAAGACTGAAATGACGCCTGTATCTTTTATTCGCGATTTGTGGGTTGCCGGTTTGGCGTTATATGGCTTGCTTGCCATCGCATTAGTGGTGAAGCGGACATGGCGGCAATTTCCTGTTTTTACGGGATACGTCTGGCTAACCTTTGCCATGAATATTGCTGGATATGCTTTGCGCAGGAACCAGATAACGTATTTTTACACCTATTGGATTGCTGAAGCAGTAGGCATTGTGTTAGGCCTAGCAGTTGTGTATGAGGTCTTCCGGCATCTTTTTTCCATACACGGTGCATTGCTGAGGCTGGCAAGCCTGACGTTTCGCATTGCCGCGATTGTTCTGGTACTGGCCGGGTTGATTGCGTTTCTCATGCAGTCCTCCAGTAACTTCACCAACCTGAGCAGGGCCATTAATTCCATGGAACAGGCGGCCCGTATTATTGAAGTCGGCCTGATGATGATTCTTTTTATCTGCTCTACTGCATTTGGGTTGCACTGGAAGCAGGCCGAGTTTGGCATTGCCCTGGGATTGGGATTTTTTGCCGCCATCGAGCTATCGGCTGTAACGCTGCGGCCTCTGGTCGGCCCCAGCCACGTAGCGCCCCTGGATATCGCACGGAGCCTGGCTTTTGACAGCAGTCTTGTTGTTTGGCTGGGTTATCTGTTGGCTCCGGAAAAAAAATCCAGTGGAGCGAATGCGCCGCAACAGGACCAGTTGGAGCAGTGGAATCAGGCAATTAGGAAGCTGATAAGTCAATGATCACCATACTCGTTATTGCGCTTGCGTTGTGCGCCGTCATTTTGCTCTATATGGCGGTACGTGGCCGCAGAAACCAGTCCGGAGACTCACAACCTGTTGACCTGGATGGGTTCCGCACGCTGATTGACCGCGAGGACGAGCTTTTTCTCAAAGCCCGGTTGCCGCGCTCGAAGTTTTTCTCCCTGAAGCGGGAGCGCATCCTGGTGACGATAAAGTATGTAAAACGGATTGCGCACAACGCGTCTTCCGTGATGCACACCGGCAACGTGTCACGCATGGATCTTGCTCCAGAAGTGGCATCCACCGCCGCCCAGGTAACGGAACTGGCTGCATGGATACGCCTGTACTGCATATTCGCAATGGCAAAGCTTTGCCTGGAATACGCCATACCGTCGTTGCAACTCACGCCGGCCCGGCTTGTGCCTAAATATGAGTCCCTGTGCCGCACGATATCGCATCTGAAGGAGTTGCAGAAGCAGACTCCGATACCGTTGCCCGCCGCGATCTAAGAGCTCCGCTCGATTTTTACAGGCCCTGCCGGAACGGCAGGGCTTGTTTCTTTTGTGCGGTTCTTCGTATGGGCGAAAACGCAAGGCACGTGCCATCGGCACGAAAACCGGCTCTTGGGCCCCGCTTTTGGGCAAGGCGCGCAAGGTTTTCAGGCTTGTACCATTGAGCGTTCTTTTGGGTTCCTGGAGATCCGGGTTTTCCGTTTAGAATATAAGCCATGCTCCTGCAAGGAATATTCCCCGCCGTAACCACGCCCTTTTATGCTGACGGGGCAGTGTATTACAAGAAGATTGAGCATAATATTGACCGCTATTCACGTACGCCGGTTGCCGGGATGGTAGTTTTAGGCTCAACCGGTGAAGCCGTGATGTTAAGTGATGAAGAGCGGCGCGAGGTCCTGCGCGTTACCGCCGAAGTGGCCTCGCCGGAAAAAGTGCTGATCGCGGGAACGGGCGCGGAATCCATGCGTGAAACCCTGCGGCTCACCGAATACGCAGCCACGCTGAAGTATGACGTTGCGCTGGTAAGAACGCCGCATTTTTACCGTCCGCAGATGAAGCCGGAAGCCTTGTTGGCGTTCTACCGCACCATTGCCGATAGCTCTCCCTTGCCGGTATTGCTCTATACTGTTCCGCCCTTCACGGCATATGACTTGCCGTTGGAGGTTATTGTTGCGCTGGCGGAACACCCGAACATTATCGGAATTAAGGAATCAAGCGGAAATGTTGAGAAGGTTGCCGCCATGGTAGCGGCCACCCGCCACATTCAACATACCGCGACGGTGACAGAAGTCCAGCAGGCGGTCACGGCCCGGATGCTGTCTGCGCCCGCCGGCGAAGGGCATGACGGACAACTGGTAAGCGTGGGCCAGCTGAATCAGGCTGGCGGAGATGTGGCTGTCGCCACCCGTCCCGGGATCAAGACCCGCAAGAAGGAAGTGGGCTTTCAAGTGCTTGTGGGAGCGGCGCATACATTATTGGACTCATTGCTGGCTGGAGCCAGCGGCGGGGTCCTGGGATTTGCCGCCCCATCCCCTACGATTTGCTTTGAAATTCATGCCGCCTTCAGAGACAATGACGTGGATTTGGCGCGATCAAAACAGGCAGCTTTGGCCCCAGCCACAAAGCGGGTTGTTTCTGAGCTGGGTATCCCGGCGATCAAATACGCCATGGATCTTAATGGCTACTATGGAGGTCTGCCGAGATTGCCTTTGCTGCCATTGACGGCAGCCCAGAAAGCAGAGATAGAGGCCCACATGACCCATTTCCGTCAATAGCGAGGATGGAGTGGCAGTGTGGATGCAGTGGCGTGAATTTATCCCGGAAGGGGCAAAAAACGGGCATTTCAGGCCATTTGCTGCTAGACTTACAAGACTCCCCAGGGAACCTAACTCCACGGCAATGCGCCGTTGGCACCGGATTTAGTTTTGGTGGGCCTTCCGCGGTCAGTGATGTACATGGCTCGATCGATTGAGGACCACTCACCGTATGTGCAAGGTGTGAACGTGTTGTCAGCAGGAAAGAAATTACGCGAATTACGAGAGCAGATGGGGTTGACTCTACGAGACGTGGAAGTCTCCAGCACCTCTCTGGCTGATACCCGGGGTATCGAAGAATTCATCATTAACCCCAGCCGGTTGTCGGACATTGAAACCAAGGGCGTGATCCCGAGTGTTTACCGGCTATATGTGCTTTCCGTAATCTATCGGGCCGATTTCACTGAGCTGCTGAGGTTCTATGGCGTAGACCTCAACTCCACAGCCGCAGATCTGGCAATCTGCCAGCCAACCAAGACACACCGGCTCGATATCACCACCGGACGCGGCAATGTGCAGATGCCCGTCAAGCTGGATCCCGGCTTTGATATTCGCAGGACGACGGACCTGGGCCGCATGATTGAAAACTGGGGCCTGGTTCCCATGCAGTATCTGCAGGAGCTGGCAAAAAGAAAGTACACCTACGCCTACGTTGGCACGGAAGACCTGACCATGTATCCGCTGCTGCTGCCAGGATCGTTTGTCCAGGTGGATGAAGACCGGAGCCGCGTGGAAGAGAAGAAATGGCGCTCCGAGCTGGAGCGTCCGATCTATTTTGTGGAAACGCGCGACGGGCATGTTTGCTGCTGGTGCTCAGTACGGCGCGGTGAAATCGTGCTGCAGTCGCACCCGCTCTCGCCTGTGCCGGCGCGAATCCTGAAACACCCGCAGGAAGCCGAAGTGATTGGCCAGGTCGTGGGCGTGGCTATGAGGCTGGCGGAGTGGTACGCTCCTGATGAGCAAGAGCCACAACAACCTTCTGAAGTAGATGAAGGTGAGCCGAAAGAACTTCGTCGCCGTTGACCGGCGCTTTTAACACAAAAGAGTTAGGATCAAGGACCGGCGCCGCCGCTGAATGCACCGTGGCTTCTTTATATTCCTCATAAATTTCACGCATGGGCACGTGGACCAGTTGCGTACTGGTTTCCATATGCGCGGCATAAATGGCTTCTTGTGTGGGCCGCTCTCCATACGTCCGGTTAAAGCCCCAATGCATATAGCCACCGGTGCCCGTTTGCAGAGAGCAGATATAGGCAACCTTCTCCACCAGTGAGGGTAACGCTCCCAGTGTCCGTTTTTTAAAGTCTTCAGAGGCTCCGCAATTCATTTTCTGCAACCACCTGAAGCTGCCTTTTTTCAGGCAGCTTACTCTTGACAATGCCGTGGCCGACTGCCAACAAAAACATAGCATACCCATTGGCGTCCGGGGAGATTATTAGATCATGTTCTGAAAACGGAAAACCGAGTACTTCGGTAATGAAGGAAGCAGAGGGCTTTTAGCGGTTGGCCAGCGTGGCAATCTCGCCCAGGCCCAGGAGCCGTACATCGGCGGTTACCAGCGTTAAGTCAAAAATGCTGGCCGTGGCGGCAAGAAAGCGGTCAGCAGGATCGGAATGGAGCGGAAGTGTTTCCGCCAGGCTGGCAATTTCAAAAGTCAGCGTCGCTTCGCGTAAACCTGCAAGCGCGCTCTGGAACCAGGAATTGACGTCACCGGGGATCAGCAGGCGCGCTTTGCGATGGAGGACCGTAGCTTCCCATAAGCTGATCGGCGAGAGCCAGAGTTCATTTTTTTCCTGCTTGAGTTCATGATGTACTCTGCGGCCCAGTTTTGTTGGCTCAAGCAAGCTCCAGAGCCAGATGTGTGTATCCAGAAGCAGCCTCAATCGCGGAGGGCCTCCCAGTCATTGGGATCAACAACGGGCGAGACGATATCTCCCTGGATTGTGGCCGTACCCTTCATAGAGCCTATCCATTGCTTGCGCCCCTGCGCGGGAGACGGCGCAACGATCTCAGCCACCGGTTTTCCGAAACGGGTGATGCGCACCGGCTTCTTTGTTTTGCGAACCCGTTCCAGGATCGCCAGGCATTTTGCCTTGAATTCCGATATCGAAATCTCTTCCATGACCATTTAATTTTACCATAGTAAAAAAATATAGTCTAAACGAATTTTGCGCGGCCCAGCGTAAACTAGAGAGAGTGGATCCAGAGTCACTGTGCCCTTCGCAGGATG
>DAHUXF010000207.1 GCA_027307295.1 Acidobacteriaceae bacterium | reverse complement strand
CACGGAAAAGTTACGGCCGCGCATCGTAGAAACTCCCTGAAACTGTATGGCGAGTGCCACCACCGTCGGGGTCCTTCGACTTCGCCGTCGCATGCGCTCCGGCTCCGCTCAGGACGACAGGTTTAGTTTTTCTTTTCCAAAAATCGTCGCGAGACGGAAAGATTTTGACGCATAGTAGCGCAGATCAAGGCAAAAGATTGGTCGCAATTCAACGCGAAAACGCGATTTTTACAGATCAGTCCAATCGTCGAATGCACAAAACAGCCCCGCCATGAAACTTTCTCAAAAGATGTTTCTCTCTAGTCTCCCTGCCTCCGTAGTAGATGTTTTGCGTTATTTCTCTGTGATGTTAGCGTGCTTATGGTTAATATAGTGGTTAATGGATGATCGTGATTTTTTCGACGAAAAAGAGGCCAAAAAGCCCCACACCCTGACTTGCCCGCACTGCCGCCAGGCCGGCGACTACGAGCTTTCCTGGCTGGTGCGCACCAAGAAGCGCCAGCTACAGGGCCGCGCGGACGAACGCGACCGCGCCTAGTTCGCCAAAGCGCAAAGCTATATGGTCCGGCGCGACGACATGGTAATGTGCAAGAATGTCCGCTGCCGCAAGCGGTTTGAAGTTGCAGGCGTGCAGTCGGTGGCATTTCTGGAATAAGGCCGCCTCCGCGCTTCTTTCGCACGCCTTCGGGCACCGCTTCCTTCGCCCCGCATATTCTTTCGCGCCCTGCCCACCCATGCGTCGAACGCATCCCACTCCATGCGCCTGGCTCATCGGCTGTCATAAAGTCCCTACTCTCGTTTATACTTGCAGGTTTTATTGGCTATGGCCGACGCTGACAGGGCGTTGCGCCTTTGCATCCTAAAAAAGGAACTGAACAGGAACCCGAGACTTATGAAGATTCTGGTCTGCATGAAGCAGGTCCCGCAAAAGGACGCACCTCTTAAGCTCAATGAGAGCGGGACATGGATCCGCGAAGACGTCTCTTATGAAGTGAATGAGCCGGACGCGTACGCGCTGGAAGAGGCATTGCGGCAAAAGGAAAAGCATACGGGCGAGGTAGTGGTGATCACCGCGGGACCGGCGCGGTCACAGCAGGTACTGCGTGAAGGGCTGGCCAAGGGCGCGGACCGCGCAATCCACCTGGAAGACAACGGGTTCGTGGGCCTGGACGCCTTCAATATGGCCAAGGCTTTTGTCGCCGCCATCAAGGATGAGAAATTTGATCTTATCTTCACCGGCCTACAGTCCGACGATTATGGATATGCGCAGACGGGCGTCATTATGGCGGAGTTAATGGGCTGGCCGCACGCCACCATCATCATGGAGATACAGAAGACGGAGAGCGGCATCCGCGTCAAACGCGAGCTCGAAGACGGCTGGTTCCAGCACGTCGAGATGCCCCTGCCAGCCCTGCTGACCATCCAATCGGGCATCAACAAACTGCGCTATGCCACGCTGCTGGGCATTAAGCAGGCCAAGAACAAGCCGCTGCGCAAGGTCACCATGGACGAAGTGAAGTCCGCGCTGGGTGAGAACCTGCAGAAGATTGAAAAGCTTTATGTTCCGCAGAAGACCAAGAAAACGGAGATGCTGGACGGAACGCCCGGAGAAGTAGCCAAGAAGCTGGTGGACAAACTGCGCAATGAGATCCGGGTCATGTGAGTTTAGAAGTCAGTTGTAAAAGGAGTACCCCCATGGAAAGGATTGAATACGATCCCAAAGGTGGAAATTATCAGCCCGTAACCGAACACGAAACCGGCTCAACACTGATTGTGGTGGGCATAGTAATGCTGATTGCGGCCCTTGGCTGGCTGTTGTATGCCGGCTGGGACATCCGCGATGGCGGAGGACTCATACAATTGATCCTCGCCACTGACACCCTGATTGCTTTGTTCCTGATTATCCTGGGGTTCATTAAAAAGAAACGGCAAACAAACTAGATGGCAGACACAATTCTTGTAATTGCAGAACAACGTGAAGGCAAATTGAACCGGGTCTCACTGGAGACGATTGCAGCGGCGCAGGCCATTGCCGCTGAAACTGGAACCACGGTGGAAGCCGCCGTCTTTGGCAGCGGAATCGCCGGGATTGCGCAGGAAGTTGCAGGCAAAAAACTGGCCAGGGTCTACGCCATTGAATCGCCCAAACTGGCCAAATATGAGCCCGATGGAGTCGTCGCGGCGCTCAAGGCGTTTATCCAGCAGAAAAAGCCCTCGCTGGTGCTGATGCCGCATACCTACCAGGTGCGCGACTTTGCTCCACAACTGGCCACCGCTCTGGAGCGCACGCTGATCAGCGATGCTACGGGGTTCCACAAGGATGGCGGCAAGCTGGTCTTCACGCGACAGATGTTCCAGGGCAAATTTGCCGCAGACGTGAGCTTTGCCTGTCCTGCGCCGCACTTTGTCACCTTCCAGGCCGGCTCTTTCCGTGGCGACAAGGCTGAAGCCGGCGCATCGCCCGCTGCTGTTGAAACCGTCAACGCGCAGATCACTGACGGCGTAGTGCGCAATCAGCCTGAAGATCCTTTCAAAGAAGCCAAGCAGGCGGTTGACCTTACCCAGGCAGAGATCATTGTCTCAGTGGGTCGCGGCATTAAAGAGCAAAAGAACATTGAGCTGGCCAAAGCGCTGGCGGACGCGCTGGGCGGAGAAATCGCGGCGTCGCGTCCTATCTGCGACTCCGGCTGGCTGCCCATGGACCGGCAGATTGGCAGCTCCGGGCAGACGGTTTCTCCCAAGCTGTATCTGGCGGTGGGCATCAGCGGGGCCATTCAACACATTGTGGGGATGAAGGGCGCGCGCAGCATCATTGCTATTAATAAAGACGCGGAAGCCCCTATCTTTGAGATTGCAGATTTTGGCGTGGTGGGAAACCTGTTTGATATTGTTCCTGCGCTGACTGAAGAAGTGAAGAAAGCGAAGGCCGGGAGCTAGGAATTGCCCCCGCAGATTTTGCCGTGATCGCCGCAGATGAAACACGTATATTGCGGGATCAATCTGCGCGCATCCGCCTGAATGTGCAGCAAGAAAGTTGTTCGCTATTCCATTGAGGAAAAGTGCTACATGCTGGTTTTCCGCAAACCTCTTGAAGGTGTTGAGCGCCCGCAGATGGAAGCGGACGTAACCATTGTGGGCGGCGGGCCAGGAGGCCTGGCCTGCGCGCTGCGTCTGTCGCAGCTCATTGACCGCCACAATCGCCGCAATCCAGAAGCGCAGATGAGCAAGGAAAACATCTACGTCCTGGAAAAAGCGCGGGAACTCGGCCAGAACTCGCTCTCCGGCGCGCTCATTGATCCTCGCGCCATGGACGAGCTGCTGCCTGGCTGGCGAGACGAAGCTCCCCTGGATGCGGAAGTGGACGATGAAGCAGTTTATTTTCTGACGGAAAGAGGCGAACACCGCCTGCCCATCACGCCGCCCCCGTTGCGGGACCACGGTAATTACGTAATCTCCATCAACCGCTTTGTGAAATGGCTGGGAGAAAAAGTTGAGCAGGCGGGAGTCACCGTCTTTACCGGCTTTGCCGGATCAGAGCTGCTGACGGAAGGCGATAAAGTCACGGGCGTCCGCACGGACGATAAGGGAATCGACAAGCAGAACCAGAAAAAGTCAAACTTTGAACCGGGATACGACCTGAAATCGAAGATCACGGTGCTGGCGGAAGGGCCGCGTGGGTCGCTGACCAAGCAACTGGTGAACAAATACGATCTGCAAAAAGACCGCAACCCTCAGGTCTACGGCATTGGCGTAAAGGAGCTGTGGGAGGTCCCTTCCGGCGCAATCAAAAAGGGCCAGGTGATCTACACCATGGGCTGGCCGCTGACTACGCACGAATATGGCGGCGGCTGGATCTACGGCTCTAAAGACAACATTGTTTCACTGGGGTACGTCACCAGCCTGGACTACCAGGACCCGCGCCTGGACCCGCAGCGCGTACTGCAGGACTTCAAATCGCATCCGCTGATTGCTTCACTGCTGCATGGCGGAAAGATGATCCGCTATGGGGCAAAGACGTTTCCCTATGGAGGATGGTTCTCCATGCCGCCTTTGGCGGGCAATGGCTGGATGATCGTGGGAGATTCGGCCAGCTTTCTGAACTCGCAGCGTCTTAAAGGCATACACCTGGCGATCAAGAGCGGCATGCTGGCGGCAGAGACGGCCTTTGAAGCGCTGGTGGAAAACAACTTCAGCCAGGCCCGGCTCAGCCAATATAAAGAGAGAGTTGACTCCAGCTGGATCAAAGATGAATTGTGGGAGGTGCGCAACTTCCACCAGGGCTTTGAAAAAGGCCTGATCTGGGGATTGATGCACACCGCGCTGCAACAGATCACCGGAGGCCGCGGGCTGCACGAAGTCTATACCACACATGCCGGGCATACGCGGATGAAACACCTGGACCAGTTGCCCGCCGATGGAGGCAAGCGCGCCCATTTGCTAGGCAAGGCCAAAGGCGACGGCAAGCTGACCTTTGACAAGCTGACCGACCTTTATCATTCCGGCACCAAGCATGAGGAAGACCAGCCTTCTCACCTGATTATCCATGACACCAATATCTGCAACACGCGCTGCGTGGAGGAGTTCGGCAATCCGTGCCAGAATTTCTGCCCCGCCAACGTCTATGAAATGGAAGAAGACGCATCAGCGCCCAAAGGCAAGACCATCCATCTGAATCCTTCCAACTGTGTCCACTGCAAGACCTGCGACATCATGGACCCTTACGAGATCATTACCTGGGTGCCGCCTGAAGGCGGCGGTGGTCCGAATTATGATGGAATGTAGGCGCTGAAGCACTAACCGCAATGCGCAAAGTTCGCAAAGGGATGTGTGAGCTTTCTTTGCGTTCCGTAGCGTCCTTTGCGGTAAAAAGGTTCAGCTATAGCTACCATGGAAATCCGCCTGCTTACTGCCAATGACGCCGAAGAATGGTGGCAGCTTCGCCTGGAAGCGCTGCAGAACGACAGCGCGTCCTTTGCCGATTCGGCTGAAGAACATCAGAAGACCTCCATCGCGTCCGCGCGTGAGCGGCTGGGCGCGAGCGATCCGGTGAGCAATTTTGTTCTTGGCATGTTTGAAGAGGGCAAACTGGTTGCGACAGCGGGCTTCTACCGGCATCACCACCTCAAGGAACTCCATAAAGGGCATGTATGGGGCGTCTACGTGCGGCCACAGTCACGTGGCAAAGGCGTGGCCCGCGCCCTGATGCAGGAGATCATTCGCCGCGCCCGCGCAATCTCCGGCGTAGAGCAGATCATCCTGGTGGCGTCAGCCCATCTGCCGGCTCGCAAGCTTTATGAAACGCTGGGATTTAGAAGCTATGGCGTAGAGCCGCGTTCGCTTAAGATCGGCACGGAATATGTGGATGATGTGCTGATGATCCTGTTGCTTTAGACTCCACAATTATTTTCCGACTACGGTTTCGTTCGGCTCTGCGCTCGCCTTCGGCAGAGCGCAAAGGTGATTTTCTTTAAGCTTTCCCGGCACGCTTGACGAGGGACTGGATTAGGTTGGGAATATTGAGTACTTAAGTAACAAGAATGCTGTTCTCGTTCTGCTAGGGCGTTACGCTGCCACCAGCGTCACACCCCTTAAGCAGATTGACGGTTCACGGAATCAGATTAAACATAAACGTCCCATAGATATTGTCCTGAAAAACCTGCAAATTCGTGGGGCCGGTATATCCAGCCGGAGGTCCGGTAAGATTCAGTGTCGAGGTTTGCCCGGAGCTTTGGGTATTTAGAGTATTCAATGTACTC
>DAHUXF010000206.1 GCA_027307295.1 Acidobacteriaceae bacterium | reverse complement strand
CAAGAAGCAGCTGGATGAAGGCATGGCGGGCGACAACGCCGGGCTGCTGCTGCGCGGCATTGGCAAGGACGACGTGGAGCGCGGCATGGTGCTGGCCAAGGGCGGATCGATCACGCCGCACACCAAGTTCAAGGCGGAGATTTACGTGTTGAATAAAGAAGAAGGCGGACGGCACACGCCGTTCTTCAAAGGGTACCGGCCACAGTTTTATTTCCGCACCACGGACGTGACGGGAGTGGCGGAGCTGCCGGCGGGCACGGAGATGGTGATGCCGGGCGACAACGTGGCGCTGACCATTGAGCTGATCACGCCAGTGGCGATGGAAAAGGGGCTGCGATTTGCCATCCGCGAAGGCGGACGGACGGTGGGCGCAGGCACCATTTCAGAAATCATTCAGTAGTTGGCAACTAGAAGAAGGATTTGGAGCTATGAGAGAAATCGTGACATTACAGTGCGGTGATTGCAAAGAGCGGAACTATTCGACCACCAAGAACCGGAAGACGACGCCGGACCGGCTGGAGCTGAAGAAGTTCTGCCGCCGGTGCCGCAAGCACACGCCGCATAAAGAGGTTAAATAATTTGACGGATTGTCGAACTGAAGAATTGACGAATGCAGACTCGGCCATTCGAAAATCCGCCAATTCGAGAATGGATTCAGGGGCGTAAGCTCAACGGCTAAACTGCCGGTCTCCAAAACCGGACTTGGGGGTTCGAATCCCTCCGCCCCTGCCAGATTTTTGGAGCGCCCGCGATGGGTGGGGCAAGGGCAGGCGCAACGTAGAGGAAGGCAAGGACCCAATGGCAAAGGCAGTGACAATAGCGCGCGAGGAGCGAGGGAACAAGCTCACGCAATTTCCGGCGCGCACGAAAGGGTTTCTCGGCGATGTCCGCAATGAAATGCGGAAAGTCACGTTTCCCAGCCGGAAAGAAGTGCAGGCTACAACGATGGTGGTAATCATCACCGTGATCCTGTTTGGCATTTATTTTTTTCTCATCGATCAGGTGATTGGCAACGGAGTCAATTGGGTGTTGCACCGCATGCGGTAAAAGACACCGGAAAGTTTAGCTAGCAGATGGCAGAACAAAACACCAAGTCGGCCGGTAGCCCGCAGGAACCAGTGGCAGCGGCCCCGCCGGAAAATACGAACCCGAATATGAAGTGGTACATCATCCACAGCTACTCGGGGTTTGAGCGCAAGGTCAAGGAATCACTGGAATCTCGCGTTCAGGCGTTTGGTCTGGGAGAGAAGATCGGCAAGGTGGTCATCCCCACCGAACCTGTCACCGAGATCCGTGGCGGCAAGAAGTATACCGTTGAGAGAATGTTCTATCCCGGTTATGTACTGGTGCAAATGGACCTCACCGGTTTCCGGACCGGGGGCGAAGGAGATCATGTCTGGCATGTGGTGAAGTCAACCCCGCGCGTTACCGGCTTTGTCGGCACGGCCAATGATCCTACGCCGCTTACAGAAGATGAGGTCAACCAGATTATCTATCGCGTCAATGTGGGCAAAGACAAGCCCAAGATTCGCGTTAAGTTTGAAAAGAACGAGACGGTCCGCATCACCGATGGGCCTTTTGCCAACTTCAACGGCACCGTGGATGAAGTGAATGAAGATCGCGAAACACTGAAAGTGATGGTCACAATTTTTGGCCGCGCTACCCCTGTGGAACTGGAGTTTGGGCAGGTTGAGAAAGTAGCATGAATTGCAAAAATCGCCGAAATTGCCAGGGTTGAAAATTGAGTGATTGAAACTTGAACGGCTGTAGCGCAAACAATTTTGGCAGTAATGGCCATGCTGGCAATTGAGAAGCACATAATTTTTGAGATTAGGTCAGGTAACGATGGCACCGAAAAAAGTACAGACATCCGTTAAATTGCAGATTGAAGCCGGTAAAGCGACGCCGGCTCCTCCCGTAGGTCCGGCTTTGGGCCAGGCGCAGATCAATATCATGGAGTTCTGCAAACAGTTCAATGCCCGCACATCGAATAAAGAGATGGCGGGGTTGATTATCCCGGTAGTGATAACGGTCTATACCGACCGCTCTTTCACATTTGTTACGAAAACGCCGCCGGCATCCATCCTGCTGAAGCGCGCCGCGGGAATTGCCAAAGGCTCCGGCGCTCCCAATAAAGACAAAGTAGGCAAAGTGACGGAAAAGCAGGTGGCCGATATCGCCAAGCAGAAGATGCCCGATCTGAACGCCGCGTCCCTGGAGACGGCGATCAAGAGCGTGAAGGGTACGGCGCGCAGCATGGGAATTGAAGTTGTAGGCTAGTTTTTGTGTCAATCGCATGTACCACGGCCCCGCAGATTTTTTGTGGAGCGGTGGGAGATAAGGAAAACCAAAATGAGTCGCAAAGAAGGAAAAAACATCACCAAAGCACGGGCGGCGGTCGAGAACCGGCCTTACCTCCTGAATGATGCGGTGCCGTTGCTACAGAAAGTGAAGTTCGCCAAGTTCGATGAAACCGTGGAAGTTACGCTCCGTCTGGGAGTCGATCCCAAGCATGCCGATCAGATGGTCCGCGGCACAGTGGTTCTGCCGCACGGGCTGGGCAAGTCGAAAAAGGTGCTGGTGATCGCCAGCGGTGAAAAAGTCCGTGAAGCTGAAGCAGCCGGGGCTGACATTGTGGGTGGGGAAGAAATGGTGGAGAAAATCCAGAAGGAAAACTGGACGGATTTTGACGCCGTGATTTCCACGCCGGACATGATGAAGTCCGTCGGCAAGCTGGGTAAGGTTCTGGGTCCCAAAGGGCTCATGCCAAACCCCAAAACGGGTACCGTAACCTTCGACATTGCCAATGCTGTCAAGGAAATCAAGGCCGGTAAAGTTGAGTTCCGCACGGACAAGACAGCCTTGGTGCATGTGCCCGTGGGCAAGATTTCCTTCACTCCGGACAAGCTGGTGGACAACGCCACCGCAGTGATTTCAAGCGTGGTGCGGGCCAAGCCTGCCGCCGCCAAAGGCAAATACATCAAGGGCGCATATATTTCGTCCACGATGGGGCCGGGCATTTCCCTGGATACAACTCCAGTAGAAGCTGCGGCCAAGGCATAACCGGCGGGTTGGCTTAAGAGAGAGGGCCACACCAGGCCCCACCAAAAGAGAAAAGGATCTGAAACATGGCGGTCACAAAAGCAAAAAAAGCGGAACAGATTGAAAAGCTGAATGCCGATCTGCAAAAGGCCAGCAGCATGATCGTGGGCACATTTTCCAAACTCACGGTGAGCAAGGATTTTGAATTGCGTAAAACCGTCCGCACGGCGGGCGGGCGCTACCAGGTAGTGAAGAATACCCTGGCCAAGCGGGCTTCTGAAGGCACCAAAGTGGGCGATGCTCTGAAAGGGCTGAAAGGCGTCACCTCAATTGCCTATACCAGCGGCGATCCAGTCGCGCTGGCCAAGGCCCTGAGCAAGTACGTGGATGACAATCCGGAATATTCCTTTAAGGCGGGCATTCTGGAAGGCCGCGTTATCTCGTTAAAAGAGATCAAAGCGCTGGCCACGATGCCATCGAAGGAAGAGCTTTACTCCAAGCTGCTGTTCCTGATCAATGCTCCGGCGCAGCGCCTGGTCACGGTAATGAATGCCGTGGGCAAGAATCTGGCCGTGGTTGTGAACCAGGGCGTGGAAAAGAAAAAGTTCAAGGAAGCGGGCGAAAGCGCCAGCTAGACAAGTCCGATTTTGCCTGAAGCGGCGTAGTGCGGTTGCTTTGGGAACGGTTTATCGCTGGCAGAACCCCACATGGCGCTAGTCTGGGCGCGTTGGAACATGATGGGTGGAAGCGGCGAATCAGCACAAAATTTGAAAAAGAGTGGAGAGACACAAAATGGCAGATTTGCAGCAGTTAGAAGAACAAATCGTAGGGTTGAGCCTTCTGGACGCGGCCCAGCTCGTTAAAAAGCTTGAAGAGCGCCTCGGCGTCTCAGCCGCGGCAGCCGCCCCGGTCATGATGGCAGGTGGTGGTGCGGCGGCAGCAGCCCCAGCCGAAGAAAAGACTGAATTTGCGGTTGTTCTGACCGCTGCCGGCGCTAATAAGATCAACGTGATCAAGGCCGTCCGCGAAGTCACCAGCCTGGGCCTGAAAGAAGCCAAGGACCTGGTGGATGGTGCGCCAAAGACGGTGAAAGAGGGTGTTTCCAAGGAAGAAGCGGAGACGATCAAGAAGAAATTCACTGAAGCTGGGGCGACCGTCGAGATTAAATAACGGTACACGGCAGGCCCGGTCTGCCGTCCTTATGCTTGAGATTTGGCGTTCAGGGCCCGGACTTATACAGTCTGGCCCTGATTGCCGACTTGAATCTTGGGGGACACTTCTGGTATCAAATAGATACGGGTAGTTCTCTTCCAAACGGAGTTTCAGATTTTTTTGACGCAGGATAGGCGTGGTGCTCCCGCAAAATTCGCCTTGCTCGGAGTCGTAGCCAGACCTGCCGGTTGTTTGTTCTATTGAACAGGTCCGCTATTGCGCGGACAAGAACGGTCTAGTCAGACGGGCGCGGACAAACATAATTCAGCCATTGCAATTCGCTGTCACGGCGTCAACGGGGATTCTTGTCTTCCGTTGACCGGCTGTGTTTTTGTCTGTGCAACAGCGGCCGAGCCGCCGCTTGCGTCTATGAAACTGCATTAGTTAACAGGTTTGCCTTGTGGATTGCAAGAAGGATTTCAGCAAACCCCGTCAGTTCGCCGCGTAAGAGCGGACCGAATCAGAAAAAGTCTTAGGAGTTATTCATGCCGAACAAGAATGGCGCCTCTCGTTATCGTCTCGACTTCTCAAAAATTCCGGCGACCCTGCAGATCCCGAACCTGATTGAAGTACAGAAGCGTTCTTATGACCGCTTCCTGCAGATGGACAAACTGCCGAGCGAGCGTGACGATAGCGGTCTCCAGTCAGTTTTTCAATCCGTTTTCCCTATTACAGATTTCCGCAATGTCTCTGAGCTGGCCTTTGTGGATTTTTCCATTGGCAACTGGGAGTGTAAATGCGGACACCTCAAGGGCCTCCATCACCTCCGCACCACCTGCCGCAATTGCGGTAACACGGTCATCACAGACCCTTTTCATCCCGGTGATGTGCTTTGCCAGAAGTGCGGCACATACAATGCCAATACCCCTGACTTTTGCAACAAGTGCGGCGACCCCGTTGGCTTGCAGCTGAAATATGACGTTGCCGAATGCGAAGAGCGCGGCATGACATATTCCGCTCCGCTTAAGGTCACGATCCGCCTCACCATTTACGATAAGGACCCGGAGACCGGAAACAAGAGCATTCGCGACATCAAAGAACAAGAAGTATTTTTTGGTGACATCCCGCTGATGACGCAGAACGGCACCTTCATCATCAACGGCACGGAGCGCGTGATTGTCAGCCAGTTGCACCGTTCGCCCGGCGTGTTCTTTGAGACCGCCAACAACCGCACCTATTTCCTGGGCAAGATCATTCCCTATCGCGGATCATGGGTGGAGTTTGAGTACGACCAGAAGAACGTTCTCTATGTCCGCATTGACCGTAAGCGCAAATTCCTGGGCACTATCTTTTTGCGCGCGTTGGGCCTGCGGTCTGACGAAGATATTCTCCGCACGTTTTACACCGTGGACCGCATCAGCCTGAAGGACAAGAAACTGCGCTGGACGCTGGAAAGCGGCATTGAACGGCCCACAAATCTGCTGGGACTCAAGCTGGCCCACAGCATCAAGGCGAAGTCGGGTGAGGAGATCGCACACTCCGGCCGCAAGATTAGCGCCGCAATCCTCAA
>DAHUXF010000205.1 GCA_027307295.1 Acidobacteriaceae bacterium | reverse complement strand
GCAGGGAACCGCTGACTGCGCCCGCCTGATCGACTTCCTGAACAAGGATATGCTGAAGGGCGGCAAGAAGCAGATCCGTCTGGACTCGGGAATCGGCATCAAACCGATCTCGGTGACCGGAACAAAGCGCCTGGTGCGCATGGCGATTCAGCATGCGATCGATAACGGCCTGAAAACTGTGACCCTGGTGCACAAAGGCAACATCCAGAAATTTACCGAAGGCGCGTTTCGCGAATGGGGTTACGAAGTGGCGCGCGATGAATTTCGTGATCAGATTGTGACTGAACGTGAAAGCTGGATTCTGGACAATAAAGACAAGAACCCGAACCTGAGCGTGGAGCAGAACGCCGCCATGGTTGAACCTGGTATGGATTTTGCTCCGGAGAGCTTCAAGCAGGAAGTCTACGCGGAAGTGAAAGACGTGCTGGAGTCCATCGGCAAATCACACGGCAATGGCGCTTGGAAAAAGAAGATCATGGTCAATGACCGCATTGCAGATTCCATCTTTCAGCAGGTGATTATCCGTCCCTCAGAATATGACATTCTGGCCACCCCCAATCTTAACGGCGACTACATCTCTGACGCATGCGCCGCGCAGGTAGGCGGCCTGGGAATTGCTCCCGGCGCGAATGTGGGCGACCAGCATGCCGTGTTTGAAGCCACACACGGCACAGCGCCGAAATATGCTGACAAGGACGTAATCAATCCTGGATCTGTCATTCTTTCAGGCGTGATGATGCTGGACTATCTGGGTTGGACGGAAGCGGCGCGGCTGATTGAAACGTCATTGGAAGCGACGATCCAGGCAAAATTTGTTACCTATGACTTTGAGCGCCTGATGCCGGGCTCAACCAAAGTCAAGACCAGCGAATTTGCCACGCACATGCTGGAAAACATGGTGGACCGGCGCAAGAAGACGACAGCATAGCTGCCGTGACTGCAATGACACGATAGATATCAGGAAATAATAGCTAAATCTGATAGCGCGTAACCGGGCATGAACTTACATGCCCAACAGAAATCTGAGCGGGCTTTGGCCTGCAACTTCAGGAAGGAATTTTGCATGCGAAAAAAAGTTACGATCGTAGGTGCAGGCAACGTGGGCGCAACTGCGGCCCACTGGGTGGCGTCGAAAGAGCTTGCCAACGTGGTATTGATTGACGTTCTGGACGGCGTGCCGCAGGGTAAGGGGCTGGATCTGCTGGAAGCCATGCCCATTGAAAAGCGGGACTCGTTTGTCCTGGGCACAAATGACTATGCTGACACCGCGAACTCTGACATTGTGGTCATCACCGCCGGTATCGCGCGCAAGCCGGGTATGAGCCGCGATGACCTGCTCAACACGAATTTCAAGATCATGCAGGATGTGATTGCCAAGGTTGTGGCCAATTCTCCCAACTGCATTCTGATTGTTGTTTCCAATCCTCTGGACGCCATGGCGCAGGCGGCATTCAAGTTGAGCAAATTTTCCCGCAACCGCGTGATCGGCATGGCCGGCGTGCTGGATTCGGCGCGCTTCCGCACCTTCATCGCGCAGGAACTGAACGTGAGCGTGGAGAACGTTACGGCGTTTGTGCTGGGCGGGCATGGAGACACCATGGTCCCGCTGGCGCGTTATTCCACCGTGGCAGGCATCCCGATTACTGAGTTGATGTCAAAAGAACGGCTGGACGCGATTGTGCAACGCACGCGTGACGGCGGCGCTGAGATCGTGAAGTATCTGAAGACTGGAAGCGCTTATTACGCTCCGTCGGCGGCAGCCACCGAGATGGTAGAGGCGATCCTGAAGGACAAAAAGAAGATTCTGCCCTGCGCCGTTTATTTACAGGGCGAGTATGGTATCAACGGTCTGTTTGTTGGCGTGCCGTGCAAGCTGGGTGCTAACGGCCTGGAACAGATTATCGAAATCAAGTTGACGCCGGAAGAACAGGCCGCGCTGCAAAAGAGCGCTGACTCCGTTACTGAGCTAGTGAAGGTGATTGGCGTTTAGGGCGGACTCTTTGACCACATAAGTTCTTGAAGGCCCGTAGAGCAAAAATCCGTTTTGCGGGCTTTGCACTTTGAGGATTCAGACGGAGTTTCTAGGAGCCGACTTCTGCGTCTGGCAACGCATGCTCATTTGAATCCCTTACCCATCCGCCATATGTCTGGATGATCTCTTGCACGGCGGTGTCAAGAATCAGCGTCAAGTCCCATTTGGCAACAATGATCGTCTCATTGTCCAGATAGAGTGTCGTCAGATGCTCTGACTGCATCTGTCGCTGCAAACCGGCCGGCGTTGCTACCAGATAATTGTATGTTGCTGGGTGTCTATCTTTAGGGTCGCGCGTCTCGATGAAAAACTCGTCGCAAAACGAGTTCGGATCGGGCGGCCCGGCAATCAGATCGATTTTTGTAAAGTAGTAATTGAGAAATTCCGGACGATTGTATGTGTGGTCGTTACGGAGTTCCAGATCCGGTAGCCGCAGTGGGAACGGTAGGTCTGCTCCAACTGCGGCAGGCTGTTTGTTCTTTTTCTTTTCGTCTTCCGCTACAAAATCGACTTTGGGCTCAGCCACAGGCATGGATATGCTGCCAGGAACAGCGGGGCCTTCATCCGACGTTGAAAACTTTTTGCCCAGTAGCAACAAGAGCAGAAAAGCTCCAACGAAGATGATGACTTTTACCGGATCCATGGCGGGGTTTCGCTAAGCGCGCTCAATCGTAATTGAGTTGATGACTACGTCCTTGGCCGGACGGTCCTGCGCGCCCTTCTTTACCTTGGAGATTTTGTCGGCCACGTCCTGGCCCTCCACTACCTCGCCAAAAATCGTGTGGTTCCCCGTGAGCCATGGAGTAGCTGCAACCGTGATGAAGAATTGCGAGCCATTGGTCCCAGGCCCGGCGTTTGCCATGGCCAGCTTGCCCGCCTTATCGAATTTGTATGGCGATCCCTTGGTCTCATCCTGGAACTTGTAGCCGGGGCCACCCATGCCTGTGCCGCTGGGGTCGCCGCCCTGGATCATAAAGTCCGGACTCACGCGATGAAAGATCGTGCCGTTGTACAGCGGACCGGTGCCGCTTTTGCCGCTTACATTGTCTTTCCAGCTTCTTTTGCCTTCGGCGAGGTCGGTAAAATTCTTGGTGGTGATGGGCGCTTCTTTTTCAAAGAGACGGCAGACAATCTTTCCCTCAGTGGTGTCAAAAACCGCGTATGTGCCTGGCTGGCGAGTCATTCATTTCCTTTCTGCATGAGTGTGGTGTGAAACCTGTGTTGCTCTTATTTTGGTGTCTATGGCTTTGGCGTGGTTGGCTTGGCGGTCGCGCGGGCTTTTTTGGCGGCAGTTTTTTTAGTTGCCGGCTTTGCACCGGCCCTGCCGATGCCCTGAATCTCAATGTGTTGAATCTTTACCGGATCATTGGGCCGGTCCTGTGCGCCACGCGGCATACGCGCAATCTTCTTCACCAGCTCCACGGTGTTGTCATCGCACTGGCCAAAGATGGTATAGCCGCTGTTGGGAGCGCGGCGTCCGCCCATGCACCCGTTAGGATCAAAGCAGGGGTTCAAGAACGGAACTTCTTTTTCCGTAATAAAGAATTGTGAGCCGTTGGTATTCAAGCCGGAGTTGGCCATGGCCAGGCGTCCAGGCTTGTCAAAGAGTAAATCGGCATGCAATTCGTCTTCAAACTTGTATCCCGGATTGCCCCGGCCGTCGCCTTGCGGATCGCCGCCCTGAATCATGAACTCCGGTATCACGCGATGGAAGATCACGCCGTCATAAAGTGGTTTGTTGTGCATCTTCTTGCCTGTGACCGGGTCTGTCCAGTCTTTTGTGCCCGTGGCAAGACCAACAAAATTGGCCACCGCCTTGGGAGCTTTATCCGGCATGAGTTGGCATTTCATGTCGCCTAAGGTGGTGTGGATAATGGCCGTAGGTGCAGCGGCTGGCGCTGCGGACGCTTGTGCAGCCGGGGTTTTGGAAGGCGTTTTCTTGGCTGTGGCAGTGCTCTGGGCAGAGGCAGCAAGGCTCAAACACAATAGAGTCAATAGAACGCGGTTCAACATTCTTTCTCCTTAAAAGGCCAACCGGATATTAGAAATCCTCACTGGAAAGAAGTAAAGTCTGCGGAGCGAACGTGTTGCAGGCCGTCCCGGAAACGGCCATTTTTAGACTGTAACCTTTTTCCGGGCCTGCGGTAATCATCTCTGAAAGGACAAAACAACTCACTTGGCAGGGCTGACTAACGCAATGTCCGATGAAGAGCTGATGACCCAGGTGCGTAATGGTTTCGGCGAGATGCTGGGCGTGTTGTTTGATCGCTATCACGTGCCGTTGTTCAACTTTTACTTGAGATTGACCGGTGACCGGCCCATGAGCGAAGACCTCGTACAGGAAGTCTTTTTCCGCATCCTCAAGTATCGCCATAGCTACCGCGCGGACACGGCATTTCGCGCATGGATGTATCAGATTGCACGGAATGCCAGGATGGACCATCTGCGCAAGCGTAGGCCGGAAACAAGCCTGGAAGCAGATATGTCGCCGGTGATCGAACCGCCGGATACAGCCCAGCAAAGCCAGGAGGCGGCGCTGCTGCATCGCGCACTGCTGCACATATCAGAAGACAAGCGTGAGGTCCTGGTGCTGAGCCGGTTTCAGGACCTGAAATATGAGGAGATCGCCCAGTTGCTCGGATGCGAGGTTGGAACGGTGAAGACCAGGGTGCATCGCGCGCTGCAGGAGCTGCGGCAGATTTTTCATCAACTGGAAAGTGGGAAGCCTCTGCAAGCCAGAGGTCCGCTGGGGACACGGCCAAGTTCAGGGAGCGTGCAATGAAGTGTGAAGAGATAGGCGAACTTTTACCGGATTATCTGCAAGGCAGGCTGAATTCTGATCTGACCATCCCGGTGGAAAAGCACCTGGCGGGCTGCACGGAGTGCAGCGAAGAAGCTGCCCTTTGGAAGAACCTGGCGCTGCTGCCGGAAGAGCAGCCCAGCCCTGCGCTTGCCGACCGCTTTAAAGCAATGCTTGAGAGTTACCAGGAAGGCCGCTGGGAGAAGAGCAGCCTTGTGACTGAGCGAAAGACAGAGGCAAACCCCGAGGCAAACCCCGAGAAAAATGCGACTCCAATGTTCTGGGGCTTGGGAACCCTGCGTCACATGCCAGCGGCTGGGATTGTGTGGGCCTGCCTGTTTCTGGCTTGCGGATACCTGATTGGCCGGCATTCTGACCGGGGCGCTGAAGCGCAACTGAACGCCGTCCGGCAGGAGTTGACGGCCACGCGGCAGATGGTAGCGCTCTCTATGCTGCAACAGCAATCGGCCAGCCAGCGGTTGGAAGGTGTGAGCTGGACCACGCGTGTGACCGGACCCAATCCTGAAGTTTTGAACGCGCTATTTCACACTCTGCGGTTTGACAGCAATGTGGATGTCCGGCTGGCTTCCCTGGATGCGTTGGGCCGCTACGCCGGCAGTCCGGAGATTCGCCGTGAACTAGTGGACGCGCTGCCGAACCAGCAGTCGCCTCTGGTCCAGATTGCCATTGTTGATCTGCTGGTGGATATGCATGACCGGAGCGCTGTGCCGCAGTTCAGAAAATTTGAGCAGGGTTCCAAGCTGGATCCCACGGTGAAAAAGCGCGTGGAATGGGGCATTGAACAGCTGAACTAACGCTTGAAGAGAGAAAGATGGCTTGGCGAGCTGGGCTTAAGAGAGGAAAGAATGACTCGATCTAAAACTGAAAAGAGAGGAGTTATGCCATGGCAATTCAGAAATTCCTGATGGCCCTTC
>DAHUXF010000204.1 GCA_027307295.1 Acidobacteriaceae bacterium | reverse complement strand
CATGCCTTGAACGGCCACGTTATGGCCACTCTGAACCGCATTGATCCGCAGAAGCCTATGGCGTTCAGTTCGTTGAATGGCGATATTGACGTCACCTTTCCCGCGGACCTGAAAGCCAACGTGAGCCTGCGTACGGACAATGGAGAAGTCTTCAGCGATTTTGACGTCAAGGTCCAGGCTTCCGCGCCGCCTCAGCAGACCGTGGAGGACGAACGCGGCAAAGGCGGCAAGTACCGCGTAAAAATCGATAAGACAGTCAAGGGTACGATTAACGGAGGCGGCCAGGAAATCCAATTCAAAAACTTCAACGGAAATATCTACATCCGAAAGGCGGGAGCAAAGTAGGCCGCAGGCCTCAATAACAAGAGATGCCAAAGCCGGTTACTTCTTATGAAAGTTGTAACCGGCGTTATTTTTTCATACCATAAAGGCATGGCTAATCGCGTTATTACCGCATCCCCCGATATACTCGGCGGTACTGCGGTATTCGCAGGCACGCGTGTTCCAGTGCAGACCTTCATCGAATACATAAAGGCGGGCGAGTCGATCGAGGAATTTCTGGAAGGGTTCCCCTCAGTCAAAAAGGACCAAGTGCTGGCCTTTCTGGATGAGGCCAAGGATCTCGTGATTGCGAGCGTTCACTGAAATTGAAAATCTTGCTTGATGAATGTGTTGATCAGCGATTTCGTGTGGACCTGGCTGGCCATCAGGTTGAGACCGTTCAGGAGGTTGGATGGTCCGGCAAAAAGAACGGCGAACTATTGTCGTTGGCTTCCAAAAGCTATGATGTTTTCATCACGGTGGATCGCAATCTCTACTTTCAACAGAATTTCTCAAAATTTGACATAGCTGTTTTAGTTTTAGTAGCGCGCACGAATCGGCTTGCTGACCTCAGGCCTTTGGCGCCGAGTGTGCTGGTTGAGCTGTCTGTATTGAAGCCGGGAGTGGTATCAGTAATTCCCAGGCCCGCACGCTGAAATTTCTACTTCCGTCTCGCCTTGGCAATCGCATCCAGCACCGCATCATCGGCGTTTTCGGCTTTCAGGCGTGTCCGGCGGTCCGAGGTCAAATCGAAATTCACTCCATGCTGGTTGATGCGTTCAATCAACTGTGCGGCATTCACGCGGTTTCCCACCATCAGCTCAACATCTTCAAATGTCAGAGCGTCGGATTCCTTGCTCTCCTCCTGGAGCCGCTTTGCCGTAGCTTCCACCTCGCGCATCACGCGCAGAAAATTTCCGCCCAGGATTTTCTGGACTTGTTCACTTGTATATCCCAATTGGAGTAATGCCTGCGTGATTTTGGGCAGGTCGGCAACGGAATCAATTCCTTCCGGAAGGGAAGTAACGCCATCAAAATCCGACCCCAGGCCCACGTGGTCAACACCGGCAACTCTGGCAACATGGTCGATGTGGTCAATCAGGGACTTCAGGGGCGTGCGCTGGACTTGCGCTGCCCACTTCTTTTCTATTCCAGCGTATTCGTCGTATGTGACCGGGCTTCCGTCAGGATGGACGTGCGCTTTTTTAAAAGCTTCCACTTCGGCATCGCGCTGTTTCATTTTTTCCGGGTCTGATGACGCCTTACGGTAGTTCTCATCAATGAACGCGGAGTAGAAGTTCACCATCACCACGCCGCCATTGTTGGTGACTGCGCGAAGCATGTCGTCCGTCATGTTGCGGGGATGGTTGGTCAGCTCCCGCGACGAAGAGTGTGACGCGATTACCGGCGCCTGGCTGATGACCAGCGCCCGGTAGAACGTGGCGTCCGATACGTGGGAAATATCCACGATCATGCCCAGGCGGTTCATCTCCCGGACCACATCTTTGCCAAAGTCCGTCATGCCGTTGTGATGTTTGATGTTGGGGTCCTGAATATCACCCGATGAATCCGCCCAGTCATTGGTGTTGGACCACGTCAGGGTCATGTAGCGCACTCCGGCGCGGTAGAAAGCACGCAACAGGCGCATGTCATTCTCAATGGCATGGCCGCCTTCAATTCCCATGAGCGCGGCAAATTTGTGCTGCTGGCGGGCGCGGACAATATCGTCGGCGGTAAATGCCATGGTCATTTTGTCAGGATGGCGGGCCGCCTGCTGGTAGACGCTGTCAATCAGGTCAAAAGCGCGCTTTGCGTAGTTCCCTTTAAATTCCGGCTCAACCCATATGGAGAAAAACTCCGCACCCAGGTTTCCCTGCTTGATCTTGCCTAAATCAATATGGCCTTGGGAGATAGGCGTGTTCTCGCCCAGATCGAAGTTTTCGTCCAGAAAGCGCTGTGGGGTGTCCGCGTGGGTGTCAATAATCAGCGCGGATTGATGGATACTTTGCCAGGTCTCAGCTTTGGCAGGCGGCGCTGTATGGGACTTCTTCTTGTGCGTGTGAGATTGCCCTAAGGCAAGCCCGGACAGGAGCAGAAAACAAACAAGAAATTGGGTTAGCTTCATTCTCTGGCAATTTTATCAGCCAGTTGATTCGCTTCACGCCATTCCGTGTAACGATCGGAAACCATCACGTGGACGCAGGCCTGGCGGCGCTCTTCCGCGGCTTCCACCAGCCCCTGGTCCAGCAGGTTCTTGAGGTAAGCTTCAATCCATTGGTGCTGCGCCCGCGTCAGGCCGCGCTTGGCCAGGTCCACTGTAATGCCGGCCAGATGCGAGGAAGCATGTTCTCCTGTCTCCGGGGCGGCATTGCCATTATGGCGGCGCAATTTGTGCTGTTGCTCAATGGTGCGCACGGCGGAGTTCACCTGCAAAGGAGTATGGAATTCTTTATAGTAAGACTCGCTGATGTCCTGCAAGAACTGATTGCACCACGGGCGGCAATAACGCTTGTCAGATTGAATGGACGGGCTGACGCGCAACGCACGCGTCTCCTGGATGGGGACCAGTTCCTGCGTGCGTTCAAGGTCAAGGAGCTGGTCATTGTCCGCGATGCGGGGCAGTTGCAAACGGTCAATCTCTTCGTTCTGCCGAAGCAGGGAATCCGTGGATCCCTTTAACACAGGGTTCCATGCCACGCGACGCACATGCCGGTGATGCCGATAGCGCGTGGTGTAACGGCTCGCGGCAAAGGCCGGGAGCGTGGCAACTAATGCCAACGCAAAAATTGACGAAGTGATGAATACTTTCTTAGCGCCCATCGGGTCCATTCCACAAATCTACGAGTCAACCGAAATACTTAGATGGCAAATTCTAAACCAGAGCTGCACATTTCGTACCCAGCGTTTTACCTGAATTTCATCATTATTGCCGAACCCGAGGTCAGTACGGAACTTGGACTTAGGTAATCAATGACTTAGGCCTGCTGACAATTTATGGCAAGTATCTGTTTTGTTCGCCCATGATGAGCGGCAAATAGATACTGAAAGGGTGATTTTTGGCTGCGATGGCGTCTCTTTGTGAGACACAGCTTGAAAAGCTGATGATCTCTTCACTGCTATTTTTGTCGTGGGCTGCTGACTACAAATAAGACATTTTGGTGGAGAACTGGGGACACTTTAGTCGATTGCGTTTGTTAGCTCCATGGATTTCCTTTCTGCTCTTTCTGAGTATTGCTGAGCGCGCTGCGTGAAGACCGTGTAAGTTTCAACTCACTTTACGGAGTTCGGTTCTCGCCTGAATACTGAAACTAAAGTTATATTGCCTGGTCCATCAATCTGGAATACGCTGGGCCACCTTTGTTTTTCAAAAAGGCCTTAGAAAATGAAACAAAGCTTTGTTTTGGTGTTTGTATTCCTGACTTGCGGATTCTTGTCCGCGCAAACCGCGGATTGCGCTGCACTTACCCATCAAGCGCTGGAACGGAGCGGCTTCAACCAGTCCCTTGACCATATTGGGGACGTAATCTCTTCCGACCAGTTTATGCAACAGATGCGCGGCAGGGAATCCTCTGACGAGTTTATCGGCATCTTCCGCCCGATCTTTGAGAAAGAGTTCAGCCCTGAGCTGTTGCGCAAAGCGATGCAGGACCGGGTGGCCGCGCATTGCGATCCTGAGCAGATGAAACAGGTCCTGGAGCGGATGCAAACTCCATTTGTGGCTCGGATGCTTGAATTGGAATCCGCCATGAACAGCCCTGAAGGCCAGAAAAAACTGAAACGATACATCAATATTGCCATGACGGTGCCGCCTACGGATGATCGCATGGACGCCCTGGATGCGCTGGATGCCAGTTCAGGAACAACCGATTTTGCCACCGATTCCATGATGGCAGTGATGCGCGGCATGATGACCGGGGCGGGAGCGCCGGCCGAGGTAATCACGCAGATTCAGGAGCATCGCAAAGAGATCAAGGCCCAGATGCAGAACAACATCGAGCTTTCCATGAGCGTGACGTATCACGGCGTGACGCGGCCTGAGCTGGAGCAATATGCCCGCGAACTCGCAGCCCAGCCGATGAAGGGTTTTTATGAGCAGGTAAAGAAGGCCTTTCTGGGAGTAGTGGAAGAACAGTCCCGGGCCACCGGCCAGGAGCTAAAGAAGGCCATGGTCGCGCGGAAAGACTAGAGCGCCCTTTTATAATGCGTTCCAAGGTTGGTGTACTAATTCTTCGCCGCAGATTTGCGGATGAAATAAGGCCAGATCAGCGTCCATCTGCGTAAATCACGCGGCAAGTCTTTCCCTTCTTGTCTTGTGTGGTCCAGCATCGACGCAGATCAGGAAAGAGATTGGCCGCGAATCAACGCAAAAAGCGCGAATCTAGGGAAGTGCAGCCAGAAATTTTTCTCAGGGCATGTTTTTTCCATGCCTCTGCGCCTACGGTGGTAGAAAGTTTGTTTGGATTCCATGCCCTTGCTTCTGCCTCGGCCATCGGCGAACGCGCTAAGATCCGCCTGATTACGTCTTACATCTCCGGCACACCAACACTGAACCGCTCTGAGTCGCGGCAAACTAACCGCGGAAGAAGTCCTTCACTGCCTGCTTCATCACTTCGCGGCCTGTGTCCGCAATGGCCTTGGTTAATGGGATGTCTTTGGGGCAGACCTTAACGCAATTCTGCGCAAAGCCGCATTCCTGAATTCCGCCATCGCCCATAAGCGCCTGCAGGCGTTCATGCTTCAACGCCTTGCCTGTGGGATGCTGGTTGAAAAGCCGTACCTGGGCGATGGTGGCCGCGCCGACAAAGCCGGTGCTCTCATTAAACTGTGGGCAGGCTTCCATGCAGCAGCAGCAGGAAATACAACGCGAGATGGGATATGCCTGCTCCTGCTCAGTCGGGTAAATGCGCGGACCAGAGCCAAGGTCGTAGGTGCCATCCACGGGAACCCAGGCTTTTACGGCCTTCAGGTTTTCAAACAGCACGCTGCGGTCTACCGCCAGATCACGGATGATGGGAAACTTGCTGAAAGGTTCCACACGGATTGGCTGTTCCAGGTTGTCCACCAGGGCGGAGCACGCCATGCGCGCCCTGCCATTGATTAACATGGCGCAGGAGCCGCAAACCTCTTCCAGGCAATTGGAGTCATACGCAATGGGCGTAGTGGTCTTGCCGTCACGCGTGACCGGATTGGCGGCGATTTCCATCATCGCCGAAATCACGTTCATTCCCGGCTTCCAGGTAAGTTCAAATTCTTCCCAGCGCGAACTGGCTTGCGGGCTTTCCTGGCGCTTTATTTTTAGAATGACGGTCTTGGCCATTATGGTTTGGTCTCCCGTAACGAAATAATCTTCAACATGGTCATCAGGACGTTCAAAAAAGTGATTGCCGCAAATGCGCCATACACCCAATCACGGTGGGCAATCGCCTGCCAAAGCAAAATGCTGCCAAT
>DAHUXF010000203.1 GCA_027307295.1 Acidobacteriaceae bacterium | reverse complement strand
AACAGTTACCGTCACCGTATCACCAGAACGGCGATTTTGCATTACATGGGAAAGGTCCTGTTGATCGGTAATGGATTGGTCGTCAATGGCCACAATCAAGTCGCCACCCAGGGTGATGGGAATGTTTCCGATATAGGCCCGCTCCGATCCGCCATGCAGGCCCGCCCGGTCAGCAGCGCTGCCTGGAACCACCTGGACAATCAGCAATCCTGAATCGGCGGCAAGGCCCATCTCATTGGCCAGCTCCGGCCCAATGGGAACAGTGCGAATTCCCATTTCCGGCCTGCGCACACGGCCCAGATGAACAAGATCATCAAGCACGGCTTTGGCCGTATTGATGGGAATAGCAAACCCGATGCCTGCGCTCTGCTCTACGCCTCCGGTCAAAATCATGGTGTTAATACCAATGACCTGGCCGTGAGCGTTCAAAAGAGGTCCGCCGGAATTGCCGGGGTTAATGGCTGCATCGGTCTGAATGGCCTCATCAATAAAGCCACGCTGGCCCTTGAGGGAACGGATGGAGCTGATAATGCCGCGCGTCATTGTCCCACTCAATCCAAATGGATTGCCAATGGCATACACTTTTTGCCCTACTACCAGGCTTTTGGAATCGCCAATATCTGCTGCTGGAACGGATTTGTTGGGAATCTGGATCACGGCCAGATCGTGAACCGGGTCAGTGCCCACGATCTGAGCTTTATATTTTTTCTTGTCACCAGTGGTGACCTCGACCTGGCGCGCGCCTTCCACTACATGAAAATTTGTCAGGATATGCCCTTCACCATCGATCACAAAGCCTGATCCCATGCCTTGTTGCGGCACTGCGCCATAAAAGAAATCAAAGGCCACTGCCGTGGACGTTATGTTTACCACCGAAGGCAAAGCTTTCTTGTAAACAGCGATGTTATTTTGCTCCTCACTGTCATATGCGGGAGGCCCGGATGCCTCAGTCAACTCCACGTGCGCCGGCCGCGTAACCCAGGAAGGCGACGAAGGGCCACCATGATACGTTGTTACAAGATAAAAGGCTGTGGTCAGCATCAACGCAAGGAAAATTGTTCGCAAAGGTTTCATAACTCACCTGCCAGTACTGTGCTGCATTGCCAGGTCTTTCAATTCAGCGTAAATAGCTTCAACCTGACGGCGGGTCGCATCGACCGGCCCGGAATTATCAATCACAAAATCAGCGCGGCGGGCTTTCTCTTCATCGGACATTTGTGCCTTTGTGCGGCGCTCCACCTCTGTGCGCGCGTCTGTTTCATTTTTGCCCGTACGATGCGCCAGGCGTGCGATCTTTTGTTCCGGCATGCAGCTTACAACAATAATTTTATCGAAACGGTCACCGGCTCCGGCTTCCAGGATCAATGCCGCTTCCACCATGCTGATACCTTTGGGGTCATTCCTGCTAATCTCTTCCATCCATTGCTGCTGCCGGCGAATGACGCCTGGATGCACGATCTTGTTGAGTTCGTCCACTCTGCCGCCATCAAATGCCACTGCGGCCAGCCGGGCGCGATCAATCTCTCCGTCAGGTTTGACGATCTCCTGCCCAAAGCGTTTTATCAGTTCGTGATACACCTCTTGTCCGGGGCGGTAAAGCTCATGTGCAATGGCATCAGCGTCAATCACATGAACGCCTAATTCGGTGAACATGGTGGCCACCGTGGACTTTCCACAGGCCATTCCGCCGGTGAGACCTACGCGCAGCATCCGTTTATTCCCGGCCTCGTGCGACCTTGCCGCGCCGCATCTGACATGCTTTTACAGTATTCGCCATAAGCATGGCTATGGTTAAAGGACCCACGCCTCCGGGTACAGGCGTGAGAGCGCCAGCAAGTTCCTTGACATGAGGATGAACGTCGCCAACCAGAGTCGATCCCTTCTCTAAAAAAGTTCTTTCCCGGGATGTGTCGCCGGCAAAGAAGCGCTCGAACTCCTTCTTGTCCGTAACTTTGTTAATCCCTACGTCGATCACTGTAGCGCCTGGCTTTACAAACTCTCGGGTCACAAAGCCCGGTTTCCCAATGGCGGCTACCAGAATATCCGCCTGCCGTGCTATCTGGGCAATGTTGATGGTTTTAGAATGGCAAACCGTGACTGTAGCATTGTTGTTGAGCAACAACATGGCTACGGGCTTGCCCACAATATCACTGCGCCCGATCACTACTGCGTTGCGCCCCTCGATTGGAAGATTGCTCCGCCGCAGGATTTCAATTACGCCGGCAGGCGTGCATGGCACCAAGCCCGGACGCTGCGTAGAGAGGTTTCCAACATTTACCGGATGAAACCCATCAACATCTTTTTCAGGAGCCACCGCCAGTAGAACGCTCTTGGCATCTACCTGCTCAGGGAGAGGCAACTGAACCAGGATTCCATCAATCTCGTCCCGCTGGTTCAGTCTTCCAACAATCTCCAGCAGCTCTTTTGTGCTGACGGACTGCGGAGGCCCAATGGATTCACTCAGGATGCCAAGTTGCTCACAGGATTTGACTTTGTTGCGTACGTAGATCTCTGATGCCGGATTATGCCCGGCCAGAATCACAGCCAGCCCAGGGCGGAAGCCAGCGTCAGAAAGCCGGCAAACCTCCTGGCCAATCTCTGTTTTGATTTGCGCGGCAATTCTATTGCCGTCAAGGATAATGGCAGCCATGTTGTCCCTAAAGGAACGCAAACTTATATTAAACCGCATTAGAATTGCCGCCAATGAATCAGCAAACAGATGTCAATGCGCAATAATCAAAATTTTGCATAAATGGCCACTTTGTTCGCTAAAGGTTTAAGATAGACACATGATGCTGAAGCAGTTGCTTGACGCGCTGGTTTGTCCTGATCCTGCCTGTCGTAAGCCGCTTGTCCTGGCAACGGACGAAGGCTCCTTGTTGTGTACCGGCTGTCGCCGTACTTATCCGATTCGAGACGGGATTCCCGTGCTTCTGCTGGATCAGGCTGGTGTACCGGGGGCGGCAAAGAGTTAGCTAACGCAAGCATTTTCGCCTGTGTTCAGTTGTTCGGTTTGGTATCAGCATTCATCGGCCAGGCTGTTTAATATTTTTGCTTAACACAGGATTCATGCAAGGCGCATCAAAGAAGACGGAGCAAATCTATAAATCGGGTGAGGAGGTGCCGGAGTCAGGTGTCTACACCGTGATCCATGACCAGCATCGCTCCCCGCATACAGCTACCATTTTCCGAGGCCAACATTTTCCGCCCTGTGCACATTGTGGCCTAAATGTACGGTTTACCCTTTTGCGGGCGGCTGCCTCCATTGTGGATGATGCTGATTTTCAATGAGCGCCTATTAGGCCAGCTTTTGGCCTGCCTCTGTTAAAAATCTCTTTTAAAAATGAAAAAAGAGTTGCTGCCGATTGCAGGAGCGGGTATATAACCTTCCTAGATTTCCTTTTCCATGCCAAAAAGAGCAGCTATTCCATTTCGGGAAGTTGAATTCGCTCGTCTTCAAAGCCAAGAGCGGG
This sequence comes from Acidobacteriaceae bacterium, assembly GCA_027307295.1. Taxonomy (GTDB): domain Bacteria; phylum Acidobacteriota; class Terriglobia; order Terriglobales; family Acidobacteriaceae; genus Angelobacter. The sequence continues at coordinate 2,298 of DAHUXF010000203.1, read as the reverse complement.
GTAAACCGCGCCCGCACTCGCGCCACAAGGCTCCCTCTGGGCCAATCTTCAGTTCAGGTGAGCCGGTTCGTCAAACGGGCATTTATGAAGTGATTCATGATCAGGCCCATCGTACCGCGCATGAAGTGGTTATGCTGAATGGAGATTCATTTCCGCCGTGCGAGACATGCGATCAACGGGTACGGTTCCGCCTGATCCGCACCGCACCTTATATTTTCCAGGACGAAGATTTCGGTGAGCAAGCCTGAGTTAAATAGCCATGAAAGCGTAGTTCGACTTACGCCGCCAGAAATTCGCGGAGATCCTTTTCCAGCTTGAGTGAACGCAGATAATCTCCAAAAGCCGGACCCAGGTCAGACCGTTTCAGGGCGAATTCCACTGTGGCCTTCAGGAAGCCAAGTTTGTCGCCTGTGTCATGGCGTTTGCCTTCAAAGGTGTAGCCAAAGATGTTCTCCCCGGCGCTCAGCAAGCCGCGCAGTCCATCAGTGAGTTGCAGTTCGCCGCCGGTACCCAAAGGGGTGCGCTCCAGCGTCTCAAAAATTGTAGGCGTAAGGATATAACGGCCAATAATGGCCAGATTCGAAGGGGCGTCTTCAATTTTGGGTTTTTCCACCAGATTGCGGACGTTATAAGCACGACCGTTATATTTCCCCTCGATCCGCTGGGCGTCAAGCACGCCATAGGAAGAAATAGCTGGGCCATTCACTTCCTGCGTGGCCAAAATTGAGCATTGTGCTTCTTCAAAAACTTCCATCATCTGCTTCAGGCATGGCTTTGGCGCATCAATTACATCGTCGGCCAGCAAAACAGCAAAGGGCTCATTGCCCACCAGTTCCCGCGCCATTAAGACGGCGTGCCCCAGCCCCAGAGCCTCTTTCTGGCGCACGTAAGCAACGTGCATCATGTCTGAAATCTGCCGCACAATGGCCAGCAGGTCAGTTTTTCCCCGCTCTTCCAGCATCTTTTCCAGCTCGTAGCTGACGTCGAAATGGTCTTCGATTGAGGTCTTGCCGCGTCCCGTGACAATGATGATCTGATCGCAGCCTGCGGCCATGGCTTCTTCAACGCCGTATTGGATAATGGGTTTGTCTACCAGTGGCAGCATCTCTTTCGGCTGGGCCTTGGTGGCGGGAAGAAAACGCGTGCCTAATCCGGCAGCGGGAAAAACGGCCTTGCGAACTCTCATTTTCATGGTTGGCCCTCAGTGGCTCTCATTGAGATGCAAATTTTATCAGTCGACAAAAAAGTAATTGGCATGCAAGAAGGTGAGCAATCTATTTCCGCCTCCCATTGCCGTGTCCGAATAACGCATGGCAGATACTTTACAACACGCTAAATCGCTACATCATAAATCTGGCGGACCAAGGCCAGCCTAAGTGTTCCTGGTTTGGGGCAGGCAGTGCCCTTCCACCCCGGCGGAATTCACGGTGCCACTTGCCATCGCCAAAAAATAGTTTAAAGATATGGAAATGGTCTATTGCAAAGGCTGTGGAAAGCAAATACACGAATCAGCAGTGAGCTGTCCAGGCTGCGGCGCAGTACAAATCAACCAGCCGCCGCAGATGCAGGTTTCAGCATCCGACAAGCGAATCCTACCCGCCTTCCTGCTGTGTTTTTTTCTGGGAATTTTTGGTGCTCACAGGTTTTATGCGGGCAAAATAGGCTCAGGCGTGGCTCAATTGCTCACTGTGGGCGGACTAGGTATATGGGCATTAGTCGACCTGATCATGATTGTCACTGGCGTGTTCACTGATTCTAACGGCAACAAAATCAACCTTTGGACCTAATAGCAGTTGCGCCGATTCGCTTTTAGCAGCGCAGCTACTTCTGCTGCTTGTAAACCACGCCACCCTTCATCACAAAAACCGGGCTTTGCAGGAGCGTCACATCTCTGGTGGGATCGCCGGTGACGGCAATCATGTCAGCGTAATTACCCGTCTCCAGAGAACCGATTTTTGACCAACCCAGAAGATCGGCGGCATTCACGGTGGCCGTCTGGATTGCCTGTAGCGGCGTCATGCCAATCTGGACATAGACAGCAAACTCATGCGCGTTCAGGCCATGCGGATATACGGCGGCGTCTGTTCCGAAAGCAATCTTTACGCCTGCGGCAAATGCTTTCTTGATGTTCTGCCGGGAAATCGCGGTGACATCCTTCATCTTGACTGCGTACATTGCAGGCAAGCCGATCTTGACTGCGTTCTCCCGCATCCAGTCGGCAAGATACTGCGTTGGAACCAGATAGGTTCCATGTTCCTTCATGATTTTTATGCCGGCATCATCCAGATAAGAGCCATG
>DAHUXF010000202.1 GCA_027307295.1 Acidobacteriaceae bacterium | reverse complement strand
CGACTTCATCGGCGGCGTTCAGGGCAATTGACCTGGAGCCCCCGGCTTCCGCAGCTTCATAGGCCAGGCGAAGACAGGGAAATTTTTCCGGGTCCGGCGGGCAGAAATCCAGGCGCTTCAGGTCCAGCACATTAAAGCGCAGATCAGAAGCGATGCGCTCCGGATAAGTGAGGGCATAAAGAATAGGCAGGCGCATGTCCGTTACTGAGAGCTGCGACAGAATGCTGCCATCATTGAACTCCACCAGAGAATGAATAGTGGATTGCGGATGCACAATCACCCGGATGCGGTCCGGCGGAAGATCAAACAGACGGCACGCCTCAATCACTTCAAAGCCCTTGTTCATCAATGTGGCTGAATCAATCGTGATGCGCTGCCCCATCTTCCATGTAGGATGGTTGAGCGCCTGCTCCACGGTAATTTTTTCAAACTCAGATTTTGGCGTGTGGAGAAACGGGCCGCCGCTGGCCGTGAGCCATACACGCTCCACCTCATTCATGCGTCCGCCCCGCATGCACTGGTGTACGGCGTTATGTTCGCTGTCGATCGGCAAGAGCGGCTTGCCCTGCCTGCGGGCCTCGGCGGTAATCAGCTCACCGGCAGCCACCAGGCATTCCTTGTTCGCCAGCCCAACTGCCTTCCCGGCGCGCACGGCTTCATACGTGGCTTTCAGTCCTGCCACGCCCACAATGGCGCTCACCACAAAATCGACTTCAGGATGAGTGGCCACGCGGACCGTTCCCGCCTGTCCGTAAACGACATCAATGTTTCCCAGGCCTTCTGACGTGAACTGCTTGCGAACTTTGTCTGCGTCCTGCTCAGAAGCCAGCGACAGAACTTTGGGTTTCCAGCGCCGTGCATCCGCGAGTGCAGCTTCAATGTTGGAGCCTGCGGCCATTGTCACCAGCTGAAAACGGCCAGGATTATTTTCAATCACGTTCAGCGTGCTGCGGCCAATGGAGCCGGTGGAACCGAGGATGGCAATGCGCTTCATGGTGTATGAATGAGGGCCCTGAAAAGTGGAACCGCGAAAAACCATAATACCGGAGCAGCCAGCAAGAGGGCGTCGATCCGGTCCAGTATGCCGCCATGTCCCGGCAGCAGGGCGCCAGAATCCTTAACGCCTGCTCCCCGCTTTAAAGCTGATTCAACAAGGTCTCCCAGTTGGGCAACAATATTGACACACAGGCCGAATGCGGCTGCTAACCCCAAACCTGGCGCATACAATCGCACATCGGCAAAAAGAATACTCTGCGATGCAAGAGCATGGATACGGACCAGAAAAATTCCAATGGAATGTATATACCGGAACAGGACAATAGAAACCAGGACCGCTCCAACTGTTGACGCAATTGTTCCTTCCCACGTTTTCTTGGGACTGATGTTTTCCGCGAGCTTATGTTTCCCGAAGGAGCGGCCCACGTAGTAAGCAAAGATGTCACCGGACCACACGGTTACAAGAAAGACGAACACCATGATGCGACCATTCTTAAACTGTCCCACCTCCGATACCATGCTCAGCGTAACGGCCGTATAAATAAAGCCCAGATATGAAATTGCCGCTGCTGGCAACACATCGCGCATCTGCCACAGAAACATTCCCAGCACCAGCAATGCCAGTGGAAGCACGTTGTAACTGGTTATTAGATAAGTCCATTTTGCAAATTGGGGGCCAAAATTATCCACACCGAACGCGCTTATGTTGTGGACACACTGGCCAAGGAAATAAAGACCAACCGCCACTTCAATAATGTAAACGTGCAGTTTTTGCTGATAGTGAATTGCGATGCCGAAATACTCATGCGCCGCCAGGACCGCGACCAATCCAATAAAGCCGCTATACAGCCAGTTCGGCGCTTTAAAGAGAATCAGCAGCACCACCGGAATCAGCACAAGGGCCGTCAGGACGCGCTTCATGTTAATTGGAACTGCCTGGGCTGGATTCGTTCAGGCCGCCGTAACGGCGCTCGCGCTTCTGGAAATCCTGAATGGCTTCCAGCAGGTGGATGCCGCTGAAGTCCGGCCACAAGGTCTTGGTGACGTAGATTTCGGCATAGGCCGCCTGCCAGAGAAGAAAGTTGCTCAGGCGCATCTCGCCGCTGGTGCGGATCACCAGATCAAGCTCCGGCAGATGGCTGGTGTACATGTGCCGGTTCACAGTCTCTTCGTCGATCTGCAAATGGTTCATGCCGCCGTTGCCGGCCGCAGCGTGGACCATGGACTTGAAGGCATCCACAATCTCAGACCGCGATCCATAGTTCAGCGCCAGCGTCATGATGGTGCCGGTGTTGTGCGCGGTCTGTTCTTTGGCCCAGGCCATGCGTTCCTGCACTTCCTGCGGCAGCATCTTGCTGCGGCCAATGAATTGCAGCCGGATATTGTTGCGCTGCATCAGCGGCAGCTCATTTTTGAGATACCGGTGCAGCAGCTTCATCAGGAAGTGAATTTCCGTGGGCGGGCGGCGGGTAAAATTCTCTGCGGAGAAGGCATAGAGCGTAAGCGCAGGCAGGCCAATGTTGGATGCTGTCTCCACTACCTTGCGTAGCGCATCCACGCCTTTGCGATGTCCGGCCACACGTGGCAGGTGGCGGCGTTTGGCCCACCGGCCATTGCCGTCCATGATGATAGCGACGTGTTTTGGGAACTGGGTGGGGTCAAGCTGGCTATAGAGTTCAGCTTCCTTGCGGTCCAGCCCCGCCGGAATGGTACGCAAAATACCTCTCTGTCTGGTTTTACGCTAGCACAGCAGCTCTGGGCTTGCAATTTCCCTGGTTTTTTCTGCCACCCGCCAAGGGCGTAACCCTGCTAGAATGTGGGCTCGACCTGTATTGTGGAATTAATCTGCGCTCCAACAGTTTTTTGGACTAGAGGCCACACGCAGCATGAAGATTGTCTGTAACAGCCAACACGAGACAGGCAGGATGATGCGCACGATCGCCATTATCTGCGTGTTGCTGGCCGTTTTCATGACGGGAGTGGAAGCCACCCATGCGCATTCAGATGCTTCCTTCACAGCCCATTCTGCGCCCTGTGCCATTTGCCTCTCAGCCCACGCAACAACGCCATCTGTAGTCGTTTATGCGCTTCCCGCCTTCCACTCTGTGGAAGCTGTTGCTCTTCCTTATGAGCCTGAGGGGAAAAGCGCTGTCTCTGAACTTCGTCTGTTTATCCGTCCTCCGCCCTCCATCGCATAGCCGCGTACTGGCGTCAGAGCAAGGTTTTTTCGGCAGATTCCCTGGCCCCATGCTCTTGATGTCCCAATCCTGTTGGCTGCCGTACTCGATTTTCCTGGGTGAGCTCTATTCCCACGGATAGGAACCCGAGCCTACGGCTTACGTGTTGAGGAGGATGAATTTGAAACGCATTCATTGCTTGATTTTTGTCATATTGACCGCAAGTTTGGTCTCTCTGGCCCAACCGTCGCAGGCTAATGCGCCCGCACAATCGGCCACGGACGATAAAGCTGCCATGGAACAGCGGCTCCGTGATCTGGAAGACCGCGTTGTAATGCTGGAAGGCGAGATTCGCCAGCTTAAGGCGCAGGGAGCACAGCCCGGCCAGGGCACGAATGCAACGGCAGCCCCAGCTTCTGTTCCTGCCCAGCCGCAGGTAAGCGCGGAGCAGGGCGCGGCGGGCGCCACTTCACAAGCAGAAACTGTACGGCTGGGAGGCGCTGGCAGCGCAGCCTCAAAAGTCCTGAACCCTGACGTCAGCGTGATCGGTGACTTTATTGCAGGAGCCGGACGCAACCCCATCAATCCGACTCCGGCATTTCAGATGCACGAATCTGAAATCGGCCTGCAGGCCATCATTGATCCCTACGCCCGCGGAGATTTCTTTATCTCCTTCGGTGAGACGGGCGTGAACCTGGAAGAAGGCTTTATCACCTTCACCGCTCTGCCAGCCAGCTTTGTAGTGCGTGGCGGCAAGATGCGCGCGGCCTTTGGCAAAGTCAACACGCTGCATAATCACGTGCTGCCCTGGGTGGACCGTCCGCTGGTGACACAAAATCTTGTGGGCGGTGAAGACGGCATCAGTGACGCCGGATTCTCCGTGCAGCGTATTCTACCCGCGCCCAAAAACTGGTTCCTGGAAGCCACTGGCCAGACCTTCCGGGGTGATTCCCCCGATGTATTCACTTCATCGCACAAAAACGATGTGAGCGTAGTCGGCCATCTGCGCGCCTATCGCGACCTTTCTGAGAGCACCAACATGGACCTTGGCGGCTCCTATTCGCGCGGGCACAATCTGTTCGGCAGCGATTTTGTCACACACCTTTACGGGGCCGACGCCACCTTCCGCTGGAAGCCGTTGCAGCGGGCCATCTACCGCTCCTTTGTGGCCCGGAGCGAATTTATCTGGCGGCAGCAAAACCAGCCGAGCCTGGCAGCTTGCCTTACTATCACCTGTCCCACATTTGTGCGGGGCGGCTTTCAGCGCGCTTTTGGCTTCTATGCTTCAGGAGATTATCAATTTGCGCGCCGCTGGTTCTTGGGCGGACGTGTGGACCGCTCTGACCGGCCCTTTAATGCGTCACTTACTGACAAAGGCGGGTCTGTGGTGCTGACGTACTGGCCCAGTGAATTCGCACAGCTCCGCGGCCAATACAGGTTCACCCGCTATGCCCAGAACTTTGACGCTCATGAAGCGTTTATACAATTACAGTTTGCTCTCGGCGCACACGGCGCACATCCTTTCTAGCTGAGGTTTTACGGATTTACGCCTTCAGCCTTGGAACAGCAACCAGAGAGCATTTTGGGAGAGATTTTGATGAAATTTCGCACCAGATTATCCGGGATCATTCTTAGCACGACACTTTGCGCCACGTTGCTTCTTCCTTCAATGGCGGAAGCCAAGAAACTGAAAGTCATTACCACCTTGACGGACCTGGCGTCCCTGACGCAGGAAGTTGGCGGGGATAAAGTTGACGTTGAAGCTCTGGCCAAAGGCTACCAGGACCCGCACTTCGTTGAGCCTAAGCCCAGCTTCCTTTTAAAGCTGCGCAACGCCGACCTTCTGGTTCTGGTGGGACTGGAACTGGAGATTGGCTGGCTCCCGCCACTGATCACGCAGAGCGGCAACGGCAAGATCCAGCCGGGTGGGCAAGGCTATCTTGATGCCTCACAGTTCTCTCAAATCCTGGAAATTCCTCAGGGCAGCGTGACCCGCGCCGAAGGCGACGTACATCCCATGGGGAACCCGCACTATTGGCTGGACCCAGACAATGGGCGGCGGATCGCCAAAGGCATCGCCAACAAACTCAGCGCCATGGACCCGCCAGACCAGGCCTACTTTGAGCAGCGTGAACAGGATTTTGAGAAGCGTCTGGCGGAAGCCGACAAAAAATGGATCGCGCAAATGGCTCCTTATCGCGGACGCAAAGTTGTTACCTATCACCGGTCCTGGCCAAACTTTGCCAAGCATTTCAACCTGGACGTGATCGGTTATATTGAGCCCCGGCCCGGCATTCCGCCTACGCCTTCCCACACCCTTGAACTGGTCAACCAGATGAAGCGGGAAGGGGTAAAGCTGGAATTGATTGAGCCGTATTTTGATTTGAAAACGCCCAATTCCATTGCCAGCATGACCAATGGAAAAGTTGTGGTGATGATGCCTTCTGTGGGCGGCAAGCCGGAAATTACCGACTATTTCAAGCTCTTCGATTACGATATTGGCATTCTTACAAAAGCATTTGAAGACACCAAATAAGGAAAACGATGGAAATTCTCCAGTTCCTGATTCTTCCCTTTATCGCCAGTCTGATTCTGACCGGCATACACGCTTACCTGGGCGTGCA
>DAHUXF010000201.1 GCA_027307295.1 Acidobacteriaceae bacterium | reverse complement strand
GAGGGGGAGGAATACTCATGCAGCATGCTGGACAAAGCGAAAGCTAGTCCAGCATTGTCTGCATAAAAGTATATTTCCCATAATGGGAAGATAACTTCTCTTTATTGTTCACTATAAATAGCCTGCATAAGCCACATAGTTTTCCATTGATGTCCAGTCATTACCTTACTTTCTTGCTATTGATGGTTCCCATCGCTAAATTTTGTTAAACTATTGAAAAATTTAGTGCTCAGACTCCCCTTGCTTCTGCTAAATCTAAGTATCTTCTAGGATATTTAACCTAGAGTGTCGATCCTTAGGTAATGAATAAAGCTTAATTCTTGTTTCTTATAATCAGCACTCCTGAAAGAAAAAGGATCAGTTTTTTCTTACTTTGTAAAAAGCAATAGATCGGCATCTGAATATGGAAGTGAGCAGCTCGAAAAATAGGTACCCCAACAAAACTAATTACACACTTCCCCAACCCAACAGTTCCACAGGCCACAACGAAAAAAGGAGTGCTGAAATGAAGTTCAGTAATAGGAAAAAATTGCTTGCAATGGTGCTTGCGTTGACTGGTATTGCGGCCATGGTGAATCCCATCTTTGTCCGAGCGGAAGATGGAGACAAAGATGACCAAAAGGCATTACGAGGCCGCATTGTTGCAGTTGGTATTCCAGGCGCTTCCGTGATCAGTCCGGTAGGGGCTTTTTTGCCTGGCGGGCCCATCCATGACAAACCAGCCTTAAACGTCTTTACTCAACCGGGACAGATTCTTGATCCTGTGCGAATCCTGGTGGGGAGCAGCTCAAACTTTGGAGAACCGCTGGCGCGAACCGATCAGTTGCCGGGTTCATTTCTTTCAATTGATCCCAACGGGCCTACGCTGGTAGTGCCTGCGGACTTTGCAAGCGCCGGCGGCCAGGTATCCACACTGGGTGGGCGCGTGCAGGTCTATACAGCCAACAGTGCGGCGTTCCTGAACTCTGTTAAGAATCCAGCCGCAGCAACGGCGAACTTTACCGGGGCGAGCAACCCGCTCGGCATCTCAATTAATAATGCTTTCGGACGGCTATGGCCGGTAAACTCTCCCAACGGACTGGGAGGCATAGGTACATCTACCATTCTTGATCCTCAGGGTTTCGGGCTGGCTGGCGCGCCAAACCCGGCTTTCGGCGGCGTCTATGCTGGTAATCTGGCCAACCGTGGGGTAGTTCCTCCTTCGGCTGCCCAGGTCATTCCGGGAGGCTTGAACACCGGCGCTGTAGCTACTGCATTCTTGGGCGCATCTCCCGATGGTTCCAAGAGAGCTGTTTTTGCGGTAGTGGAAGCGGATGGAAGCATTGTGCAGGAGCACACAGGACAGGGATTGGATGGCCTGGCACCTCCTGGCACCATCAGCCCTCTGAGACGCCGCCATCATGATGATGACGATGAGGGCGACGATGATGGCAACCGCAATGTAAGTCCGCGCGAGGGCGTCATTCTCAACTGGACGCCAACTTTGATCCTGTTCGTTAGCGAACCGTTCAAGAACCAGATCGCCGCGGTTGATATTGCTCCAGATCCAGCAGGCCCAAGCGCAGTATTCCGCGTAACGGGAGTTCGGCACTTCCGCTCTGAGGCACTGAATGAGCCGGTTGACCTTACACCCGTTGTCATAGAGACGGACGATCGCAACTTCTCCAGCAATACCTCTCTTAATGAGGGATCTGATTTTTACGTGGCAAATCGCGGCAACAATACCATTGTGCGCATGCGCCAGGATGGTACTGTTGTGGCGGTGCGGCACGTACGCTTAGCGGATGGACGGTCCTTGGGAGAGGGGGCCCGCATCAACGGCATTGCTACCTCACCTTCCCCGTTGGAAGAGCAGGCGACGAACACGGTGATCTGGGTCACCGTGACCGGCCACCTGCCAGGCGTGCCGAACTCAAACGGCGCAATACTGGAGCTGCCGGCGTTTTAACTGAGCAGCATCAAGGTGAGTTGCAAAACGCCCCCGGAGGCCCTATGAAGGGCCTCCGTTGTTTTACTTAGACGCGCAGTCGTGCATCTTTCGTTACTTTGTAAGTTGTTCAGGAAATTGATACTTTACTCTCGATTTTGCGGCAGATCGTTAGAAGAGAAACGTTCATGCATAGCAGGACTTCAATTGGCAGACTGCTGATCTACAACTGTATCTTTTTGATGATTCTCATTGTGTTGGTCAGCATGATTGCCTATTTCAATTTTGCTGTCACCTGGATGGTGGCGGTGGTGGCGCTCGCACTGGGTGCAGCCGCTTTCATGAGTGTGTCTGTTGCGCGCAGCATTATTGCCCCTATACGCCAGGTTGGAGGAGCAGCGCTTGATCTGAGCCGGGGCAAGCTGTCGGTTATGATGGGCGACCAGAACCGGCGTGATGAGATCGGCGAATTAAGCCGGAACTTCTACGCGATTGCTGAGTATCTCAAAGACATGGCAGAACTCAGTTCCGCAATTGCCGGCGGTAATCTTTCCGTAAAAGCCAAACCACGCTGTGATGATGATGTTCTGAGCTATGCGTTTCGCGACATGACAGAAGGGTTGAGAAGCATTGTCCGGTCTGTTCGGGCAGCGGCAACGCAGGTGGCTTCCGGCGCCGAACAGGTGGCCGTGGCCAGCCGGGACACCGCGCAGGCCAGCGTCCGTACTTCTTCAGCCATTGACGAGCTTGCCAGCGCCATGGCCCAGATGAGCTCGAATGTGAAAAGCGTCTCCCGGAACACGCAAATGCAGGCAGAAAGCGTGCTGCAGACATCGCAGGCCATTGACAAGATGGTGGCCAGCTTTCTGGGCGTCGCCACCAACGTCATGCTGCTTTGCGATATCTCTGACCGCTCACGGGAAGAGGTGCGGGTGGGAATTGCCACCGCGGCCAACGCTAATGCCGGCCTCAAAGACATCAATAAAGCCATTTCATCTACAGCGGAAATTGTTGCCTCGCTGGGAGAACGCGCGGACAGCATTGGGAACATCGTTGAAGTGATTGATGACATCGCGGAGCAGACCAACCTGCTGGCCCTGAATGCCGCCATTGAAGCGGCCCGCGCCGGTCAGCACGGTTTGGGCTTTGCGGTGGTGGCGGATGAAGTCCGCAAGCTGGCAGAGAAATCAGCGCATTCCACGCAGGAAATCAACGTGCTGATTCACAGCATCCAGGAAGAGGCCCGCAAGGCCGTCCGCAACATGGAACAAAGCACCACAACGGTCACGCAGGGAATGAAGATTGGGGCTGATCTCACGCAGGCCCTGGAAAAGATTGGCCACGTTGTTTCAGAATTCAACCGGCTGGCCCAGGAAATTGGCACGGCCACCAGTGAACAATCCGACGTGTCTTCGCGGATCGCCGAAGCGACTGCGCGGCTGAATGAAATCACGCAGGAAATCGGCTCCGCGGTGCAAGAGCAGGCCCAGGGCACGGAATCCGCTGTGGACGCACTGGAGCGGATGCGGGGAACGGTCCAGAGATTCAGCACCGGGACCGTGGAGCTTGCAGCCACAGCTGAACAGATGACCAAGATGTCGAAGCTCACGCTTGACGCAGTGGAAGGGTTCACCCTTGAAATGAACGAACCATCGACCCCGGTTTACCGGATGCCGGTGGCGGGCCTGGCAACAGCGCGGATAGCAGTGAGCTGAAGGAGGTCAACAAAACGTGACAGTAAAAACAGTTGACTACGGAGATTTGATGACAGCCATTGTCAAAAAACAGATCTCCATCATAGGGTCGGAACGGGCCATTTTGTTCGCCCGTAAAGTCCCCCGGATTTCCGTAAGCGATGACGGCACGGTGACCGGAGGAGGCAGTAAGGATGGATTGTCCATTCTTTGCCAGCAGTATATGTCGGTGGCGAGTGGCGTCGCCAAGATGCTGATGAAATCGGCCATCGCCCCGCTTATTGCGGGGTCCCCATTGGAACTGCCGGACGAATTGAGGTGAAGTTGTGAGCACACGATCAATCTTCTTTGAACCCCGCGTGAGTGTCAGTGGCAATGAAATCATGACCATGGCGCGGGAAGGATTTCTGGGGTTCGTATTGGCCCTTGCCCTGGGCTTTGCTGCGTCCTTTCTTGCCCGGCAGGTCAAAGGTCTTGACCCGCTGGTGGCTGCCGTTGTGCTGGGCATGGCGGCTTCTGTGGCAATCAACGCACGTGAAAAAATGTATTTCAAAGTGCTGCCGGGGATCATCCTGGCCCAGTCGATCTTTATTCCCATTGGCATTGCGCTCTATGGCAAGAACCTGGAAATCAAAGTGATGCTGGCGAGCAGCCCCTGGGTTTTTCTGCAGGTGGTGAGCATTACGGCCCTGACGTTTGTTTTTATGTTCTGGATGGGCAAATTATTTGGCTTGAATGAGCGCATGCGCTATCTGCTGGGATTCGGCTCAGCGATTTGTGGAGCGTCGGCCATTGCCATTGCTTCACCCGTTCTTGAATGCGAACCCAATGACACTGCAACAGGGCTGGTGGACAACACCATTGCGGCGCTGATTTCACTGTATATTCTTTCGACCTTTGTGCTGCCGTCTGTCCTGCCGCGCGAGTATGCCGCGGCTGCGGGCGCGCTCTTGCATCAAACCGGCTTTGTTAAGATGGCGCTGTCCCATGAAGCCAAGAGCATCCTGGAGTTCGGAGTGGTCGTGAAGTCGTTGCGAGTGGTGCTGCTGGTGCTGGCTATACCCACCGTCTCCTACCTGATCCGCAAACGGATTTATGTTCCCTGGTATCTGGTGTTGTTTGTGGTGGTAGCGCTGGTTTTCTCTTACGCTCCGCTGCCGGCACAGGTATCAAAAAACGTTACCACTTTATATGAAGTCTGTTTTGGCGCAGCACTGGCCAGTATTGGAATGAATGCCAATTTGCTGCACGTGTTCAAGAAACTGTTTAAGCCCTTGGTCTTGATTATGCTCGTGTTCCTCTTCGACCTTGGCCTCTGGTGGATCACCCGCGGATTCATCCATTACTAAGCTATTGTTTCTTTTAAGTTGCGGGCGCCGGTCAATCTCTCTTCCGGCGCCCGCCCATCAGCGCGCAAAATATTCAATGCCCAAGATGATTTAGTTTTCGGGTACACTGATGCAACGGTCGTTTCTTCTTTACCTCAGTTTTTTATCCTTTACTCCAGAGTTTCTGGAGGGCCTGTGCTCAACAAAATCAGCCGAGTGCTGTTGTTTGTGACCGTAACTGCCTGTGTGCTTCTCATCGCTGGATGTACAACCCCTGCTGCCATTGCGGACATTAATAAAGATCCAGGACGCTATTCCACCAAAGATATCGCCATTCACGGAACTGTGTCCGGGGCATTTGCCGCCATGGGCAACGGAGTTTTCCAGATGGATGATGGCACCGGCCACATCTGGGTCTACAGCCAGAATTTCGGGGTGCCCGGCAACGGCGAGAGCGTGACTGTAATTGGCAGGGTCGAGCAGGGATTTTCCTTTGGCGGACGGAACTTTGGCGTGGTTCTGCGGGAGACTGAAGCCAGAAATTAACGGTCTGAACTTACTATTCGATTGTGGCAATTATGCGAGCAGGCCACGCTCAATGCGTGATACCTGGCATTGCCCGGTAGAATAGATGCCGGTGCCGGTCTCTTCCATCTTCGACCATCTTTGTATTGTGCTGGTGGCAACGCGAAACCCGCTCAACATTGGCGCAGCCGCACGGGCCATGAGCAATCTTGGATTCCCACACCTTCGGTTGGTTGCTCCCTATGAGGCATCCTTTCGTGAAGCGCGTTCCGCGGTGGGAGCAGCGCCTCTCCTGGCGAAAGCGGAAGAATTTTCTACCGTGCCTGCGGCGGTT
>DAHUXF010000200.1 GCA_027307295.1 Acidobacteriaceae bacterium | reverse complement strand
CATGTTGCCGGAATCACGGGAGCGCGGTTACAAGGCAGGACGGTTCTCATTCAATGTCTCTGGCGGACGGTGCGAACACTGCCAGGGTGAGGGCGAACGCCGGATTGAAATGAACTTCATGCCGGACGTTTATGTCTTATGCGAGGTTTGCGGCGGCAAACGCTACAACCATGAGACGCTGGCTGTTAAGTTCAAAGACAAGTCGATTGCCGACTTGCTGGAAACCTCCGTTACGGATGCTTTGCCGGTTCTGGAGGACATTCCCCAGATTCGCCAGAAACTGCAAACGCTTGAAGACGTTGGGCTTGGATATATCAAACTGGGGCAGTCGGCTGTGACGCTTTCCGGAGGGGAAGCCCAGCGGATGAAGCTGGCCAAGGAGCTCTCCAAACGCCAGACGGGCCGCACGCTGTATCTGCTGGACGAGCCTACCACAGGCCTGCACTTTGAAGATGTGAACAAGCTGCTGGAAGTGATTCATCGCCTGACCGACCTGGGGAATTCCGTGGTTATTATTGAGCATAATCTGGATGTCATCCGGAATGCCGACTGGATTATTGATCTGGGACCTGAAGGCGGCGAGGACGGCGGACGTATTGTGGCCCAGGGAACGCCCGAACATGTTTCTAAAATTAAGAAGTCTTTTACAGGCCAGGCCTTAGCTGATTATCTGAACAGATTTCGCAAGTAACTGAAAACATGCGGCTTGTATTAAGTTGTTCCAGATTCGTAAAAAGCCGAAGTTTTTGTTTGACCTTCCTAATTATCACGTACATTGCTCTCAACCTTCTCCTTATACCTGGGCACAATTGAGGGGTAGCGACTTTGGCTTCCAATGCTTCTAAGCTACCCCTTTAGTCTTTTACTGGTGCAGGCTCTCATGATGTAAATTGGATTTGAGAACTTTCACCATTAGTGCACTTCATTGACCCAATCTCCCGCCCGGACGAACCAGCTTCACCGCTGACGGAAGTGTCAGTCCCCGCCGATGGCCGGCCAACTTCGATCATCGATTTACTGGACGCCTTGTTTGTGGGCCTGTTTGCGGCTGGTGCGTTCTTTTTCTGCGGCAGCATAGCTGCAGGAATCTTTGTGTTTGCCCACCGTGCTCAGAAACTGGGGCATGATGCCTTAAGCAAAGAACTTTCCCGCAATGCATTCTTCCAGGTGCCAACCGAATTGGCGGCCTATCTGATGTTGCTGGTTTTCATGACGTTTTTGGTGGCGACGCGCCATAGAACCGGCTTATTCAAGGCTGTCTCATGGAACGCTCCCAATCGTGACCGCACTCTTTATGCAATTGCCGGAGGCATGGTCATTGCAATGTTTTCCGGCTTGGCGGAATTTCTTCTGCGCCGCTGGATCCCCACCTCGCTCCCGATTGATGAATTTTTTCGCGACCGCCCGTCGGCTTTTTTGCTGGCCGGCTTTGGGATACTGGTTGCTCCTTTCATGGAAGAGATGGTTTTTCGGGGCTTTCTTTATCCAGCGCTTACGAAATGGACCGGGGTTGGCCCCTCTGTGGCCCTGTGCAGCGCCAGTTTTGCCCTGCTGCATGGAGCGCAATTAGGATACGCCTGGGCTCCGCTCCTGGTGCTTTTTCTGGTGGGTCTGGCGCTTACTGTGGCTCGTGCGGTTACGGGGTCCGTGGCTGTTTCTGTGGTCATTCACATGACCTACAATTTTGTATTGTTTACTGAGATTTTTATCGGTACCAGCGGATTTCGTAATCTGCACGGCTGATCTCCCGTGTAAAACCTGCTACTTTTAATCACGACACATGACTGCCATCCAGGAACAACTTCTGCACCTTCTGGCAACGCACTCTTTCCGGCTGGGCGATTTCACGCTCTCTTCGGGCGTCCGGAGCGACTATTACATTGACTGCCGCACCACCACGCTCCATGCGCAGGGCGCGGAACTTACGGGCCGCGTGTTCTTTGATCTGCTGCGGCAACAGGGCTGGCAAGCTGACGCTGTTGGAGGGCTGACGATGGGCGCGGACCCCATTGTTGTTGCTACGTCAGTGATCAGCGCGCAGGCTGGGGCGCCGGTGCATGGTTTTCTGGTGCGCAAATCAGAGAAGGCGCACGGTATGGGTCGCCGCGTGGAAGGCTTTCAGCAGAAAGGCGCGCGCGTGATGATTGTGGATGACGTATGCACCACGGGCGGCTCCACCATCCAGGCGATTGAAGCGGCCCGCGAATTTGGCTTTAACATTGTGGGAGTGGCGTGCCTGGTAGAGCGGTTGGAAGCCGCCGGGAGGCCTGCGGTGGAAAAAGCTGCTTTGCCGGCCAGCTTTGTTTCAGTGTTTACGTCCAATGACGTGAAGGCCGCGCACCTTAAGCTGAAGTAGGGTTTGCTATTTGGCCGCTGACTTGGCCGTGGGCACCGGCACCTGTTCTTGGATGGTAATGCCAAAACCCTCCAGCGCAGCCACGCGCTTGGGGTGGTTCGTGAGCAGGCGAATGGAGCGGATATTCAGGTCAGAAAGTATCTGCGCGCCCACGCCAATCTCGCGCTGCGTTTTCCGCTGGTGCGCCGGAGCGCTGGTGCGCGCCTCACGATGAAAAGCCAGCCGCTTGTCCTCGCCTACGTTGAAGCCCTTCGAGGTCTGATGAAGATAGATCAGCGCTCCTGTGCCTTCGCGCGCGATCATTGCCAGAGAGCGGTCCAACACTTCCTGGCAGTCACAGAGTGATCCGCCAAAGACGTCTCCCGCCAGGCAGTGGGCATGCATGCGCACCAGGACCGGTCCCTGCGCCGATTCCACTTCACCCTTGACCAGCGCTACGTGTGATTCGCCGTCCAGTTCACTCTCAAAGGCGATCATGCGGAATTCGCCGTGCCGGGTCGGCAATACCGCTTCGCCCACGCGCTCCACGTGGCTTTCCGTCTGCATCCGGTAGCGGATCAACTCGGCCACGGTTACCATGCGCAATTCGTGCTTTTTGCAAAATTCGATCAGGTCAGGCACGCGCGCCATGGTGCCGTCTTCATTCATGATCTCGCATATCACGCCGGCAGGAATCAGGCCAGCCATGCGGGCCAGATCAACGGAGGCCTCCGTTTGTCCGGCGCGGACCAGCACCCCGCCTTTGCGCGCGCACAGAGGAAAAACATGTCCGGGACGCACCAGATCAGACGCCCGGCTCGCGGGATCAATGGCCACCTGGATGGTCCGCGCGCGATCATGCGCGGAGATACCGGTCGTCACCCCTTCCCGCGCTTCCACACTTTCATAGAACGCGGTCCCGTAAGGTGAAGTATTCTCCCGCGTCATCGGGCCGATGTGGAGGTAATCCAGCCGTTCCGGAATCATGGCCAGGCAGATCAGTCCGCGCCCGAACTTGGCCATAAAATTAATGGCTTCCGGCGTGATCTTCTCGGCAGCCATGGTCAGGTCGCCTTCGTTTTCGCGGTCTTCATCGTCCACCACAATAACGATGCGGCCGGCGCGAATTTCTTCGATTGCCGTGGGGACGTCCGTGAATGCGTCGTGGGCTGGCATGTACGGAATGAGCTCTGCCACAGATTCTAGCAAATTCCGCAAAAGTCGGCCCCCACTCCCGCGGGACCTGGGATTTTCCCGCGGGCGCGTTCATGGCAGCGCCGCCGGCTTGTGTGCCAGGCATGCCTACGCACTGAAAACTGCGTAGTCCTTACTACGAACCTTAACCCAGACAAATTTAAGGGAAAGTGTCTATTTATCCAGAGTAGATGCTTCCGTAAGGTCACATCTCAGTAACCCCAGCCCCATCGGGTTTGCTTTTCGTGATTCCACTTTGAAGGATAGTCCATTGCCAAGAATCTACTTCCTGCTTCTGCTGTGCCTGGCGGTTCCCGCACTTAGCTTTGCCGGTGTCTCCACCAATGCGCCTCTGAACGGTGCTACCGTCGGTTCGCCCACGCAGTTCATTGCGTCGGCCACGTCGCCGAACGGGCCGATCGCTTCCATGACCATCAACGTGGACACCAAGGACGTCTACAAGACGTTCGCCAGCAGCCTGAACACATCCGTAGCCCTTGCATCCGGGTCTCATTCCGTCATCATGAAGGCGTGGGACACCAAAGGGAATTATTTCCAGCAGGTCCTTTCCATCTCCGTCACTGGCGGCACTACACCCCAAGGTGTTCCAGTGCCAGGCAAGAGTGTAGTGTCTAACATTGAAGATATGGCTGGCTGGCAATCCTGCAGCGCATGCGCGGGGCCAGGAGGAAACGGTGTCGATACAGCCCACTCACTGACCCAGGGCGTGCGGAGTCCTTCGCTGGACGGGGCCTCCAGCCAGTACTGGCTGGGAGGAACCCATCCCTATGCCAACGCTTTATTTGTGAAGCCGCTGGGCGGACGGGCTGGCGCCACCCACTTTATCCTTGATTTCGATTTCTGGATTAACAATGCGACGGTCGCGCAAGGGCTGGAGTTTGACATCTTTTATGCCCGGGATGGCTTCAAGAACTATTTCCTCACCGAGTGCGACTCGGCAGGTATGTACGCCGGCACATGGCAGGTCATCAACGAGACCATTGACAGCTGGCAGCATACGGGGCTGCCTTGTCACGTGAACTCATTTGCCTGGAACCATGTCACTCTGGAGTTCTACCGCCAGCCGGACGGCAACACGCGGTTTGTTTCTGTTTCCATGAATGGCAACTTACAGTATGTGAACCGGACCTACCAGGCCCTCAGGAGCAGCAGCTTCTCCATGGATGTGGGTGTGCAGATGGACGGCGACTCGAGACAAGACAACTTCTCTATCTGGGTTGACCGGATGAGCGTTACCTATTGGTAGAGATGAATCGGTCGCATATCTCTGTGGCGTTTCAATCTTGGAAGTAGCGATCCGGTGGGCTTGCGATGCCTCCCTTCAGAGGACATGCAGGCCCACTCGTCTTTGAAGCTGTTACCCTATCGCAACGCCGCCGGCTAGTGTGCCAGCAGGCCGTACACATCCAGTTGATTAGCCGTACCTACATAGACGCGGCCGTTGGCAATGGTTGGGGAAGTGAATTTGACAGCCGGACCGGCGGTATCGCGGCCATTAGCGGCCTGGCTGCTGTTATAAAGTTCAGTTGCTACATTTGCCGCGTCGGCGGCGTGCAGCACGGCGGGTCCGTTCGTGCTCCATGCGTCAACCTGCAACTCCCAGACGATTCCGCTGCTGTTCCCGTTGGCGGAGATGGAAGGCGTGGCCCCGTGGTCGCCGAAAATGGTGGAAGCGGAAGCTACGCGGGAAAGCTTTCCGTTGTTGTATTGGAACGCCTGCAAAACCGCGGCTTGAGGATGGAAGTACACCAGCCCGTTGAAGTAAGCCGGTGTGCCGAAGATATTGTCAAACTCTTCATTGCCGATATTAGGAATGGTTTGCACCACGTTGTCGCACGACACCGGCGGCGTTGGGGTATTGTCACAGGCCGGATTGGTGGGAGGATTGAACCCGCCCATGTGATCCCGGTCGAGCACGAATACGCGGCCGTCTTTGCCTCCGCCCACCAGTTCGTGGGGATGAGCCGAGGTGTTGTCAGGCAGCAACATGGGCGATCCGCTCCCCAGGTCGGCGTCATTAATGCGCAGGAAAGCCTCATTCGACGGTGTAAAAGAATCGAGCACGGAAAGGTCAGCCGCCCTCAATTTTAAGAACGTGTCATTGAAGCCTGACGCAGGATCACCGAAATCAACCCCGGTGATCACATACAGATTGCCCAGGCCGTCCGTGGCAGGAGCCCCACCGCTCGTCCAGAGTGCGCCGCCGCCTCCGTTCGGCGTGGTATTGAATTTGCTCACCTGCTGCAAGGAAGCAGCGCTGTAGCCCAGCAGCCATCCATGCGAACATCCTCCAAAAGCAATGAACACGAC
>DAHUXF010000001.1 GCA_027307295.1 Acidobacteriaceae bacterium | reverse complement strand
GCTTGAATCTTCCGCTGATCTGGGAATGGGATAAAAAGACATCATGCTGACTATCGTTCTGCTGCTTTGTTCCAACATCTTTATGACCTTTGCGTGGTACGGACATCTCAGGTACCAGAACGTGCCGCTGTGGAAGGTGACGCTGGTGAGCTGGGGCATTGCTTTTTTTGAATACTGCTTTCAGGTGCCCGCCAACCGGTACGGAAGCCACATCTTTAATGCCGCGCAACTCAAGACCATCCAGGAGATCATCACCCTGATTGTGTTTTCATTTTTCTCCATCTGGTATTTGAAGCAGGAGATCAAATGGAATTACGCGGTGGGATTTTTTTTCATCGTGGTGGCGGCGTTCTTCATTTTCAAAAAGTGGTAGGGCCCTTGCGTGTGAAGCGTAAAACAATTTCTACCAAGGAGACGCGGAGGCGGTGAAGAATGTGCTTTACGAGACAAAATTCTGGCTGAACGTTATAGATTCGCACTTTTTTTCGCGTTGATTCGCGGGCCGATTCTTTCCTGATCTGCAATTCATCGGCGCAAATCTACAGCGAAGAGATTTTGATCAGAACGTGAATGCCAGTCCGCCACGCAGGGATCGCGCCGCCTGGACCATGTACATGGTCCGTCCATCCTGGCTCATGAGAGGCATGTAGCCCTGGGCCATCAGGTTGCGAAGATCGCGCAACGCATCCATTTTTCCTGGAATGAAGGAAGTGCCCGGCAAGGGCTGGCGGATAAAGAGGCTGAGATAGGGGTCCATCTGGCCGGGTGAGGAGTTGAAAGCATCCACCGGTGAAAGGGCACTGCCGCTGGTCCATTTATAGGAGGCAATCCAGCGCGTCCCGGACATAGGAATGTGGCCATACATCCTGGCGCCGATGGAATGCTGACGCGAAGTGGAGAGTCCCCGCGCCAGGGCCTGCAAGGTGGTAGGGGCTTCCGCCGAGATCACCTGGCCGGAGGAATAGTCCAGTGTGGCTGTGAGGTCTTCAGATATTTTTTGTTCCACCACAATGCGCCCGCCGGCGCTGCTTACGCCCTGAGCAAACGCATATGAGAAGGTGCCGGAATAAACGTCCGGCAAAACATTATCTGAAAAGCTGGAAGGGTCGCCCGCTCCGGTCAGCACGGCATTACGGACATGGTCCATAAAGGCTGCAACCTGCAAGCTGGTATTGCCCATGCGGCGCGAAACCGACAGCTCATGGTGCGATGCGCGTTCAACCTCCGGCTGGCCGCTGGTCAATCCCATATGCGGACCGGACTCGCTCAGGTCTGCCGGAGCAGTATCAAAACCTTTGGCCGCGCGGGTATCTGGTTCAGCAGTGGCATAACGGTATTCAACTACCATGTCCGGTGAGACGTGCACGCCAACAGCGCCATGTGGACGCAGCACCGTGACACGATGCGCAAACTCCACGGACTGCAGATCCGCGCCGTAGCTCAGGTCAATAAAGTTGGCTACGGTCATGCTGTCAGAGCTGCTCATTTCAATGGCGGCATAAGGCGAGTTCTGGACTGCTACTCCCGGTACCGCAAAATGCCGGTAAGTCACGGTAAACCTGGGCCGGGACGAGTTGCCGAAATCCTGTGCGTAGGAAGCGCGCAGCACCCCGGTTGGATCTCCGGAGGATGCCCCGATGTTGCCGTTGAAAGAGAGCATGCCCGAGCTGAAGAGAGATTTTTCCAGCGCAAAGGCCGTGGTTACGTCGCCTGCACTGCCAAAGCCGCCGGCTTCAGAACCTGCGATAAAGGCCACACTACCTTTTACGCCGCGATCGTCACGCCGTTCCGGGTTGGTGCGGGAAGCTGCATCCAGGGAGCTGCTGTCGGTTTTGCTCCTGCCGGGGTCAAGAGCGCGCAGGATGGGACGGTTGGCGGCGGAACGCAAAGCCCAATGCCAGTCATCGGGATCATCGCGGTCTGAGCGCCGCTCCGGAGCCAGCTGCAGCACATTGGCCAGCGAGTTTACAGTGAGGTTGATAAGGAGCCGTGCGCCGGAATGCAAGTCAATGTTGTCCCGCAGGGCTGGCAGATAAGAGGAGGCCGTTACCTTCACCTGATAGAGGCCCGGAGGAAGATTAAGGGCCTGATAGTAACCGCGTGAATCAGTGAAAACCGTGGCGCTTATTTTAGCGGCAGAGATAAAGACCTCAACCACAGCGCCCATTTGAGGCGCACCCGAAGCATCTTTGACATATCCTGCAATCGCGCCGACATTGGCGGCGTGGAGCGGAGCCCACGCAAGCAAGACCACCAAGAAACATCCGAGTTTACGGGTCATATCGACCCCCTTACTTCAAAGTGGAGCCCCTGTCCCTGGCTTACTGGACAACAAACTTGGCCGTGGGAGCAATCATCTGCTTGGAAATCTGGTCATTCACCTTGATGGTTACCTGGTACGTGCCCGGCTCCAGTTGGCTCAGTGGCAGGCTCTTGCCCAGGGTCACCTGCTCGCCAATATTCCCCATTTGGGCCGTTGATTCCGTGAAGTCTAACACGGATTTGTTCGTCGCGGTATTTACTACCTGGTACTGCACCGTGGCGGAGGGTTTGTTGGTTTTCTGGTCGAGGACCAGATTATAGACCTGCAGCCAGAAATTGACCTTTTCTTTGCGGGTAAAGCTGCGTGGCTGGCCGCTGGAAGGCTGCACCTTGGGGCGGACCTTGTTGGTGCCAATCACAAAGTTACCCGTGCCAATCTCGCGCGCCGGTACTGGTTCAAGCTGGTCAGCAAGAATCAGCGTGGACGAGGAGAGCTTTTCATCGCCATAGTCCGGAACGGTATAGCTGCGGCTGAAGATGCCCGTCTTGTCGCCATTCACGTCTTTCATCACCACATCCAGGCGATAGAGGCCCGGCCGCATCGGCAGCGCCTTCCAATATAAGGACACGTTGTCGAGCTCTTTTTCCAGCAACTCCGCGGGAATGTCTTTGCGCAGCGTCTCTTCAAACGTCTGCACGATTTGTCCGGACAGCTTGGTCAGCTGGCCATAGACGTTGACCACAGCGCGTTGTACGCCGTCTTTATTGGCGAAAGTCAGGCCGCGCAAAGGGACCTGGAGAGTGATGGGAACCAGCACCGTGTCTGAGGTCAGCTTGACGAAATCAACCTGCACGTCAAACGGCAGCAGGTTCGTGCGGATTTTGTGCGTGACCAGTTCGTTCTGCAGGTCTTTAAATTTGATGTCCGGAGCGCGGTTCAGCTTGGCAAAAGTCTCCATCCGGTCAAACTGTTTCGTCTGGTTGTTCTGGTTGAACGGTCCTGAACCAAGGCTTTCCAGCCCGCCCCGGAAACGGTCAGCCTTGTTGGCCATACCCATTTCTTCCATGGTGGTAAGACCAGCGTTGGGCACGTGCAGAAGAGCGTCTTTTTTGGAGCGGTCCAGCGTCATTTCATAGGCGCCGCAGCCGCAATCGTCAACAAATTCGATTTCAATTTCCTGCCCGATGCCTTCCAGGTAACGGTAGCGCCATACTTCAAACGGGAAAGTCGAGGTCTGGCCTCCGCCTTCTTCCGCCGAACGCTGATAGGGGCCGCCCATGGGGTGGGAATCAATTGAAGTTGGCGGGCCATACATGATATAGATTCTTCCCCGGTCCGTTCTCCAGCCCGGCATGCCCGCGGCATAATGCTCATTGGCGTAGGCAATGCGGCGGTAGTGCTCTTCCTTATATTCGTTTTCCGCCGTGTCGGGCGTAGGATCACGCCGTTGCCAAAATCCTTCGATGAATACGTCCCGTTCTGCGTTGGTCGTCAGCTTCTTGAACGCAGAAAGCTCTTCGTCAGTGATGATCCAGCGGACATCTTCATCCAGCCACTTCTTGTAGACACCACCTAATTTTTCGATTTGCGCTGCTTTATCATCTTTACGCCGCGCGCGCTTCAATGGATCAGTCTGCGTATCCGGTTGGGACTGTCCAGAGGGTGTTGCTGCGGGGGACTTCTGGTCCTGTCCCGAAGCATTGGAATCCTGAGCCTGAGCTGCAAAACACCCTAAGCCCATAAAAAAAACTAGAAGAAAAGAGTAATAAAAACGGGAATAACGGTACATCACCAGAGTACCTCCTTCAGGAGTACAGGTATCTGAATTTTATGCCGTTCATGGCCACAGAAGCAAGGAGATTAGGGCAGGCCTGAAGCTTTTATTCTGGGTTAAAAGCTTATTTTGCACCACTTTCCATGGTCTCTGCTCCTGCACTGGAAGGCTGCAAATACAGTAGCACCCTGAAACCGCTTGCCGATATAATTGATTAATATTTGGTTACGTTGATCCGTCATCCTAAAAACAGCACATGTTGTATACCTTGCCATTCTGGAACTTTCCCCCAACCAGAGGCGTATATAGAGTGTGTACAACCACCTGTAATGCTGCGGAAGGTTAGCTGATTCATGAATGCAAAAAAGATTGCCCTCATCCTGGGAATTATTGTGCTCCTGGGCGCGATTGTCGGGTTCACCGTCAACCAAAGCCAGAAGAACGTAATAACCGTTCAGAGCGGGAAGGTGGTAAAGCAGGATATTTCTTCCCAAGTCACCGCATCCGGCCAGATCAAGCCGAAAACAATTGTGAATGTGGGCGCAAATGCCATGGGCCGGATCGTTCACCTATTTGTGAAAGAAGGCGAACAGGTGAAAAAAGGCCAGGTGCTGGCGCAGCTGGAAAATGTTCAGTCAGCAGCAGACGTGGAAATGAACCGCTCCGCAGTTGCCAGCGCACAGACGGACGCATTGGCTGCGGAAGCTGCCTACAACACCGCGCTGGCCCAGCTTAAAAGCAGCACGGCTGATTTGGCCCGCACCCGGCTGGAATATGAGCGTGCGCAAGGCCTGTTCAAGGACCAGCTCATTTCCAAAGCCGACTTTGATACCAAAAAGGCTGCCTATGAAGTGGCGGATGCCGTTCATGCCCAGGACATCGCCCGCGTCGCGCAGAGCAAAGCGCAGGTGGATTCTGCCCAGAGCCGCGTAGGGCAGGCGCGCGCCCAGCTCACTCGCGTGAATGACATTCTGAGCAAGACCACTTATAGCGCGCCTTTTGACGGCACCGTCACCAACCTGCCTGTGCATGAAGGCGAAACGGTGGTGATGGGAATCCAGAATTCACCCGGCAGCACGCTGATGACGGTCGCCAATATGTCCGTAATCACCGCGGAAGTGCAGGTGGATGAAACGGACATTGTCAACGTCAAGATTGACCAGCCGGCGGAGGTCACCATTGATGCCATTCCCAACCAGACCTTCAAAGGCAAAGTGAGTGAGATTGGCGATAACGCGATTATCCGCTCTACCGGCGTTTCTACCTCGCAGAGCACCAGCGGCAGCCAGGAAGCAAAAGATTTCAAAGTGGTCATTACCTTGATTGATCCTCCCGCCAACCTGCGTCCGGGACTTTCCGCTACAGCCAAGATCACTACCGGCGTGGAGCATGATGCGGTGGCGATACCCATCCAGGCGCTCACCATGCGTGACAAGAAAGACCTTGAGGCCCAGGCCGCGAAAGGCAAACCCGTGGATAAGTCCGCGCCTGTAGCCGCCGCGGCCAAGAAGGAAAATACTGACGTGCAGGGCGTCTTTGTTATCAAAAACAAAAAAGCGGAGTTCCATCCGGTGGAAACAGGCCTTACCGGAACCACTGAAATCCAGATCAAGAGCGGCCTGCAGCCGGGCGACGAGATCATTACCGGCAGTTACAAGGTATTGAAAACGATCCGCAACGGCACAGGCGTGAAGGTAGATAATTCTTTAGTAAATAAAACAGAATCTTAAACTTCAACGTCTTTCGTCCGTCTAAGATAGAAGCTCAAAGATAGAAAGCAAACAGGTTCGTGCTTGGCAAGTGACCAGGAGAAAAGAATGGCAACTCCAGTGGCCGATATTTCTGACCGCATCATCGCTGCGCCTCCGCAGAATTGCATCATCTGCACGGAAGAGCTCTGGAAGACCTACCAGATGGGAACCGAACAGGTACACGCGCTGCGGGGTGTGAACCTGCGCATTGATCGCGGCGAATATGTGGCCATTATGGGGCCCTCAGGCTCGGGAAAGTCCACGCTCATGAACCTCATCGGCTGCCTGGACACTCCCAGCAAAGGCCGTTACTGGCTGAACAGCAATCTGGTCAGTGAACTGGATGACGATGAACTGGCCCGCATCCGCAACAAGGAAATCGGGTTCGTTTTTCAGACGTTCAATCTTCTTGCCCGCGCTACAGCGCTCCATAACGTGGAACTGCCGTTGATCTATAGCGGCACTCCCTCTGACGAACGCATTGCCCGCGCCAAAGCTGCGTTGCAAGCCGTGGACCTGGGTGAGCGCATGAACCACAAACCTAATGAACTCTCCGGCGGACAGCGCCAGCGCGTTGCCATTGCCCGCGCCCTGGTGAACAATCCTTCCATCATTCTTGCGGATGAGCCCACCGGCAACCTTGACTCCCAGACCGGCAATGAAATTATGAAACTGATGGAAGATCTGCACAACAAAGGCAATACCATTGTTCTGGTCACGCATGAAGCTGATATTGCCGAACATGCCTACCGCGTGGTCCACATCAAAGACGGTGTGGTCGCCAGCGATGAACGCAAGAACAAATAATTCATAGCGAAAGCAAAAAACAAACTTCCGCTACTGAGGCAACAGAGGGCACGGAGAAACAAGTTCAGCTTGTGTAACACTTAATCGTGGGAACCCATGGGTTTCACTGAAACTGGCGATTCGGCGCATATCTTGAAATCAGTGTCCATCAGTGACAAGCAATGGTAAAAGGCTTTTGAAAAACTTCCACCACTGATTATTTTGCAGTTCGCGGCATTTCGCGTTGACTCGCAGCCAATCTCTTTCCTGATCTCCGCCCGTCTCCCGTAAATCTGCAACGAATAGTGAAATTTTCTATTCCCGCCGCGCATCTAACTGATGTATCTTAGCCAGAATTAGCCATATTCAAGATTGGGCCATGCTGAAATTTGATTTTCTCAAGACCGTGAGATCGCCTGCGCACCGCAAAGCCTGGATCGTCGCCATTCTTGCTGACGCCATCCAGATCGCCGGATTGCCGGTGTTTGCCGCCGGCGGCATTTCACCCGCGGATTCCGCACTGGATCTCATTACTGCGGCCCTCCTGATTAAAATCCTGGGCTGGCACTGGGCTTTCCTGCCCACATTCGTTGCGGAACTCGTTCCCGCACTCGATCTCTTCCCTACCTGGACTGCCGCTGTATTGTTTGTCACGCAAACAGAAGCACGCTCGGCTGAACCGGAGATTCTGCCTCCCGACCGTGCGCAGACAGCGAAACGGATTTAAGCTCAAGCCTGTATTGCTTGCTTTGCTGGCCAGGAAGCGCAATTTGCTTTTGTGTGCAAGAAAGCTAATTTAGTCGCCGAATCTCTCTGCGGCGCGGGCACGGGCTTTTGCGGCTTCTTCTTCGCGGTGCTTCGGCGGTGCATTGGTCTCCAACGAGCGGAGCAGACGAGAGGAGATGGATGCAATCTCTTCCACGGCGGCCTCGAATGCTGCTTCATTCGCCTTGGAAGGTTTGTTGAACCCGCTGATCTTCCGCACGTACTGGAGCGAAGAGGCCCGGACCTCGTCTTCCGTGACCGGCGGCTCAAAATTAAAAAGGTTTTTGATGTTCCTGCACATGGGAATCTTTCCTCCCCTGAAAGTGGGGCTGCGCCAACAAATCTCACCGGCGCTCCTCCATAATATTTTAAATCTGCCGGCGGCCTCCCTGGAAAACCACGCCTAGCTGACCCATACCTGCAACGAACAACGACAAACTTTATCGTGCATCAAAAAATAGCCAGCCATGAAAACCATTGCTGAAATGTCCGCCACACATCCCGAAATATGTATTTAAGCTTATCCAACCCCATAATTTTAAAGAGCAAGTAGTTTTGGCGGTCCCCTATCCATAAATCATGCAATAATTCCTGCCCTTGATACGGCGTTCCAATCGTCCCCAGTTTCGCAAAGGGTCCCGTCTGTACATTTTTTTGAGGAGAGAAAGAAGATGAAAAGGTATACAGCGACCGCCTTGAAGAAAACCGTTTTGTTGGTAACCGGCGTGGTTCTGCTTTCAGCGATGGCGTTTTCTCAGGCAATCAACGGAGATATTTCAGGAAGCGTGGTCGACCCAACGGGGCGCGTGATAGCCAGCGCCAATGTGGTTGCCACACGCGTGGATACAAATCAAACCTTCACAACAACCACGAACAATAATGGTGAGTTTCGTTTCATCAATCTGCCTATCGGCAACTACAGCATCAAAGCCACGGCCCAGGGGTTCAAGGCTGCCGTTTTGAAAGATTTTCCCGTGGAGCTCAACAAAACGACTACGGCCCATATCCAGATGGAAGTCGGAGAAGTGAGCGTAGCCGTGGAAGTAATCAGCGCCGCCCCAATGATTGATACCACCACGGCGCAGCTGGGCACTACCTATGACATTAAGATGCAGGAAATTCCCTCGGTCGGAACAGGCCCTTCAGGCGTGCTCAACCTGTCTCTGCTACAGGCCGGCGTCGGCAGCAGCGGCGGCATCGGAGCCGGGGCCGGACCCTCCATTGGAGGCCAGAGGCCGCGCAACAACAACTTCACCATTGACGGCGTAGACAACAACGATAAAACCGTCACCGGCCCAGCTCTTATTGTTCCCAATGATGCGGTACAGGAGCTCACCGTCCTGCAAAACCAGTTCAGTCCGGAATTTGGTCATTCCAACGGCGGGCAGTTCAATCAGGTCATCAAGACCGGAACCAACAGCTTTCATGGGCTGGTCTACGAGTACCTGCAGAACCGCAATCTGGACGCGATCGATACCTCGGTGGCGATTCCTCAAAGAGCAGCCGGATTTACGCCCCATAACACGCGGTTTGACAACAACCGCTTCGGCGGCCAGATCGGCGGACCCATTCTCAAGAACAAGGCGTTCTTCTTTGCGAACTACGAGTACAGCGCCATTGGGCAAGCTCTTTCGCCCGGCGCCGCAGTCAAAACACCCACCGCGGCGGGGTACGCCACGCTGGCCACCATCCCAGGTGTCTCAGCAACCAACCTGGGAGTATTCAAACAGTTTGTTCCGGCCGCACCACAAGCCGGTTCGACTCCGCCGGTTGTCGTAAACGGTGTGAATGTTGCGGTTGGCGTGCTTCCTTTATCTCCTGCAAGCTACATCAATACAAAGAAACTGGTGGTATCAGGCGATTATGACATCACCTCCGTTGACCGGCTTGTGGTCCGTGATATCTATCGCCAGCGCAGCGGGACTGATACCGCGCCCGAGCTGGGCGTCTTTTACACAAACCAGCCGATCGTCGATCATTTTGCCAGTATCGGTGAGATCCACACCTTTTCGCCGTCTCTCCTCAATGAGTTCCGCCTGGGCTTCCACCGGAACACCAGTTTTACTACTACTGGAAATTTCTCGTTCCCTGGTCTCGACCAGTTTCCGAACATTGTAATCACGAGTCTGAACCTTCAGGTCGGGCCTGACCCGAACGGTCCGCAGTTCACCATCAACAACACCTACCAGGCTATTGAGAACCTGTCCTGGACCAAAGGGACGCACGGCTTCAAATTCGGCGGGGAGTTCCGCAAGTACATCTCGCCGCAGCAGTTCACCCAGCGTTCCCGCGGCGACTATGACTACAAATCGCTTGCGCTGTATATGCTGGATCAAAGCCCGGACGTGCTGGGTGAACGCAGCACCGGGAACAGCAACTACTATGGCGACCAGACCGGCTTCTACTGGTACGTGAATGACAACTGGAGTATCCGGCGCAACCTCAGCCTGAACCTGGGTGTGCGCTATGAATACACAACTGTTCCCTTCACTGAGCGGCTGCAAACCCTGAACCAGATTGCCAACGCTCCCGGCCTGCTCACCTTCAATGAGCCACACTATCCAAAGAACGCCTTCGCGCCTCGCGTGGGTTTCGCATATGCGCCGGGGAGCAGCGGCAAAACATCCATTCGCGGCGGCGTCAGCATGGGCTACGATGTGCTGTATGACAACATCGGCATCTTGTCGCTCCCTCCGCAGTTTGGCTCTACCGTGGACGTTCCAAGTCTGACTATCAACACTCCGAATTTCCTCGGCAACGGCGGGATTCTGCCCGGCGGCACGGGAATCACGACATTTACGAGTGTGGCTGCAGCAAGGGCGGCAACCTCAAACCACGTCGTGGAAGACACCAAGCTGCCCACGAGCATCCAGTGGACCCTGGGGGTGCAGCGCAACTTCGGGACTGCATACAGCCTGGAAGTTCGCTACGTAGGAACCCACGCCTATCACCTGAACGTGCAGGATCGCATCAACAAATTCTCCCTGGTCACGGCCAGCCAGAATCTGCCGACCTTCCTGACGGCCCCCACGCAGGCGCAGCTTGATGCCTCAGCTATTACGTTGGGCTCAATCCGCGGCAGTAACGGTCTGGCCGGAAGCACTCTTCCTGCTTACTTTGCCGCAGGATTTACCAACCCCATCGTGCAATTCAGCCCGCTGGGAAGCTCCATCTATCACGGGCTGGCAGTGCAGTTGAACCGGCGCTTAACAAACGGTTTGCTGCTGCAGGGCGCTTACACCTTCAGCAAGACCATCGATAACAGCACGGCGGATTTCTTCTCCACCGTCGTTACACCCCGGCGTCCGCAGGACTTCCAGAACCTGGCTGCGGACCGGTCAGACTCGGCCCTGGACCACCGTAATCGCTTCACACTTGCAGTGGTTTACGATACTCCCTGGTTCAAACACTCCAACTGGTTCTTGAAGAACCTGGTGGGCAACTTCCAGGTTACCCCTGTTTACTCTTACGAAACCGGAGAGTGGGGCGACGTCCAGAGCGTGACTGACAGTAACCTGAACGGTGATGCAGCCGGCGACCGGGCAATCTTCAACGCCACCGGCACGCCCGGCGTAGGCAGTGACGTTACGCCACTGTGCAAGAGCACTCTGCCAGCTACGACTACTTGCGGCTCATCGGCCTCAGCGCCGTTCCTGGTTGGCTACCTGGCCAAGAATCCGAACGCGCAATACATTGTTGCCGGAGCGGGAGCTTTTGCCACAGCAGGCCGCAATACCGTCAAGCTGCCCGCGATCAACAACGTAGATCTGTCCCTGACAAAACATTTCACCTTCAACGAGCGGTTGGGCTTCGATTTTGGGGCGCAGATGCAGAACTTTCTCAACCATCCCCAATACGTTGCCGGCACACTCAATGACGTTCGCGCAGCCGGCAACACCACCAGCGGGGCGCTCAATTTCCTTAACCCGGCATCGAGTTCCTTCCTCAATGCCAAGACGAGCTTCCCCAGCAACGCCCGCACGATTGGGCTGGTTGCGAAGATCAAGTTCTAGCCTCAACAGCGCGACTTTGACTTAAGGGAGCCGGAAGCGGCTCCCTTTTTTGTCTTCAAACCTGCTGGTGGCTTCCCTGAAACCGCACATAGCTTACCCATGCCAGCAACAGGAGCAGCACCAGGGGAGTTAGAGCATGCGTGAATTCATGGTGGCTGACATGTGTATAAACCGCCCCCACCATAATGATGCCGAGACACGCAGCCGCCAGGCCGGCCACACGCGGCACCAGCACGCCCAGACCGCCCAGCGCTTCACATACTCCGATAAAGGTTGCGAACCACGCAGCGTATCCGTACTGCACAAACATGGGTTTGACAGCGTCAAGATGCACCAGCTTCACGCCGCCGGAAAAAAGAAACATTGCCCCCAGCAGCCCGCTCACGGTCCACAACGCAATTGTTTTTCCTTTTGACATCATTTCTCCTTTTGAGAGTTCATGCCCTGGAGCCGGATTGCCGCACAGGCGCTGAATCACACGGCGGCGGTCCCGGCTTTGGGCGAACGCCAGTCCTGCTTACTGGACGGTCAGTGTATACGTGCAACTCAGGAGTTGGCCAACAAAGCAACCAGACGGTCCAGGGCTGGGTCCATCCGCTTCCATTCGGCCAGCATCTGCGCGTCATATGAAACGCGGCCAATCCCCATGGTTTCCAGTGTAAGTTTTGTCTTGCCATTTTGTTCAGCAAAAATGACCGTCGTGAATCCATCCAGCAACAGAGTGCCCTGCGGGTCCAGCGCATTGTTGGTGAAAGCCGGTCGTTCCGGCTCCACCACCTCGCGGTAAATCCGAGTCGAAACGCACTCGACGCCAAGCCTGTCAAGCAAAAACGAGGGCGCTCTGGTCCAGCCGGGCGGGTATCCAGGCAATCAACGCTATACGCTGCTCAAGCGGCATTCCGCTCTCGCGCAGGAGAGGGAGAATATGTCATGCTTAATGCATGAAAACCAAGAACATGCGTGAACTCGAAAAGATGTGGGCCAAGAAGGCGGCAGAGCAAGGCGGTCCGCAGCAAAAAGCAGGTAAACCTACGCGGCAGGCTCCAACCTCTGCGCCACGCACAGCCAGAAAAGCTTCTCGGGGACGGTAAGGTAGATCCCAAAAACTTCTGCCACCGCGCCCCAGAGGCACGGAGAGAGAGTGGTTTTTAGAAAAGTTCTTGGCCGAGGCGATCTTGGCTGGACTGTTATGCCTGCGCGGCCAAATTCGCTTTTCGCGTTGATTCGCGGCCAATCTCAACCTGATCTGCGTTCACGTCTGCGTGAATCGTTTGGCAAAAGCAAACGATCTCTCACGCAAGTTTTTCCGATACTGACTTTAGCCTGGCTGGCTTCCGGGAAGGCTTTGCCTTCGAAGCAACCACTCCGCTTGCTTCGGCAGGAGTAACATCAGACAGTACCCCCAGCATGATCGGGCTTCCCCCGTTATAAAAGGTCTTCCCTTGAATTGCGATAATGCGCGTTCCCTCGCCTTGCCTTACGCGGAAGGTGGTGGCAAAGTCCCTGCTGTGGCGTTGTGCCGTCTGCAAATGTGAAAACACCGTCTCCCGGTCTCCTGAGTAATACATCAGATCCATCAACTGGGCCAGGCGGACGCGGCTGGCGAATGGCAGTCCCAGCAGCTTTGCCGCAGCCGATGAAAAGGAAAAAGTATCATTCACAATATCCAGTTCCCAGGTGCCGGCCCGGGTGGCCTTTTGGAGCAATACGAGACGTTGCCGGCTGAGCCGGACCTCGTTTTCCAGGGCCGTGGCCTTCTGCTGAAGTTGCGCCATGCTGCGCCGACGCTGGGTCTCGCTCCCCTGCGCCGGATAGCTTTCTGTGGGATTGATATGAGTATGTTCCCCGCAAATGTTGAAGAACAGCTGCCGATGTTCCAGCTTGTCAAAAGCGCCAATCGGATATCCACACAGCAGATCAAAATTATGCTGCTCGGCCAGGTCGTTCCACAATTCTTCCAGACGAACGGTTGCATCACGCTTGCCTTCAGCCCACAGAAGGGCGACCATTTCGCCATAAACCACAAGACGATGCCCTGGTGCTGTCCTGGCAGCGGCGCGGCTGACCAAAGCGCCTATGGTGTTCTGGAATTTCTCTTTATCCGGGCCTCCACCCACCATAAATTTGGCCAGGGTCTCAGCGGCGTCCAATACAATAAGGCGCCCTGCTTTGATAGCGGCAGAAGCATTGATGTTGCGCAGCCTCAGCTCTTCCGTTAATCCTTCACAATGCACTTTGGTGGCGACCACCACCTGCATGTCTCCAGCGGCCAGCGCTGTAGCTAAGCGACGCCCGACAATTTCGACCAAAGCCGCATCGTCCTCATAAAATTGGACCGCGTGAGCGGAGTGAGGAGCGGTTGTCAGCGGGTGAGTTCCTGCAACCTTCATCCTACCAGCAGACATGACGGCCAACTTTCCTGGGCATCCTGACTTATCATGGATTCCCCCTAAACTTTGGATACAGAAGTTGGATGCATAGTAACGATTGCAGGAGCGAAACTTCAACTCTGCTTTTTTGTGACTTAAGTACCCGCTTTCCAGGAACCACGTCACCGTCGCTGCATAAAACAAATAACCCCACACATCAGTGTGGGGTTATTCGGTAAGCTGTTGGGATTGGCTGAAGGCGCGGAGGCCTTGTGCGAACCACAACTTCGCTAGGACTTAAAGACTCACGCCTTAAGCCTCAGCCACCTCACGTTTATGACTACTATCAGAACTTTTCATATTTATTGGATCGCCCTCCTTTCCCGTGTAAGCGCAGAATAACGCTGCTGAATTTGAAAGTCAAGACAAGGAAATGGCGTTCTCATACCACAATAGTAATGTTCCCCTTTTCAGTTGATGTTGACAGCAGTGAGTAAGCTGGGATGGGAATACGGATGGCGGCGAGGGGAGTTTCTGGTGCCAATGGAGACTGCTATGGGTGGCCTATGGGAGTACTACGGCATTTCGCCGAGCGGGAATTTCCGTGCATTGCTGGCGGGGCCGGAGTGTACCCATCTTGCTAATCCCCGCAACTTACGAGATAATAACAACTTGCCCGGTATTGCCGGGTCCTAATCAGGAAAGGATTTAGTGCAACAGTGCTAATGATACGATTGGCGCGCATTGGTGCGCGCAAGCAGCCTTATTACCGTGTGGTGGTGATTGACAAGGAACGCGCCCGCAATGGCCGTTCTGTTGAGGTGGTGGGCCTTTACAACCCGCGCACCAATCCCACTACGATCAACCTGAAGCGTGACCGTATTGATTACTGGGTCTCCAAGGGCGCACAGCTTTCTGACACCGTGAGCCGGTTGCTCGCCAAGTCTCCAGCTGCCGCTGCACCGGCGGCCTAAGACCAGGAAAGTTCAGTTCTTCCGGGAACAAGCTAGTTGCAAGACCAGGCCCAAAAGCAAACTTTGAAGGACTCCCCTATGACGGAAGCGGGCGGCGACATGCGTTTGCTCGTGGAGCAAATAGCTCAGGCTCTGGTGGACGCTCCAGAACAAGTTCAGGTAACTTCGGTTGACGATGGCGACGCCACGATTTTGGAGCTGCGCGTGGCCGCTACCGACCTGTGTAAGGTCATTGGACGGCAGGGGCGAACTGCCAAATCCATTCGCACCATACTGGGCGCGGCCAGCATGAAGTTCAAAAAGCGTTTTATGCTGGAGATTATTGAGGAAGAAGAAGGCCCTGTTGCCGGATAGCGGTTCCCTGCAATGAAGTCGTCATCTGAAAGCGCCGGTGAAGCCGCGTTCGTGACCATCGCGCGAGTGGCCAAGACGCAAGGCCGCAAAGGCGAAGTGGCGGCAACATTGCTCACTGATTTTCCTGAGCGGTTTGCCACACGCAGAAAGTTGTTTGCCGTGCGTACAGCCGCTTCTGGTGCACGCGGCGGTGCAGTGCCGGAGTTGCGGCGCGAGTTGCCGGTGGAAGAACACTGGTTCCACAAAGGCATGGTGGTGCTGAAGTTCGCTGGCGTGGATTCCATGGATGACGCCCAGGCGTTGGTGGGCTGCGAAATCCAGATCCCGCAAACGGAACGCGCGGAACTGGCCAGTGGCGAGTTTTATGTAAGTGATCTGGTGGGTTGCACCGTGACGGATGCCGGACGCAATATTGGCCAGATCAAAGATGTGCAGTTCGGCAGTGGAGAAGCGCCGCTGCTGGTAGTGCAGGGAGAAAAGGAGCAACTGGTGCCCTTTGCCTCCGCTTTTATTCAGAAGATTGCGCTGGAGCAGAAGCGCGTGGAGATGGTGCTTCCCAGAGGACTGCTGGAATTGGATGCGCCGCTGAACCAGGAAGAAAAACAGCGGCAGCAACAGAAGTCTGGTTGATGTGCCCATGAAGTTCGAGATCGTAACTATTTTTCCGGACTTCTTTCGCGGGCCGCTGGACTATGGCATTGTGCGCCGGGCGCGCGAAGCCGGGATCATTGAAATCCTGTTGCACGATCTGCGGGCCTTTACCACGGACCGCCACAAGACGGTGGATGACCGTCCGTTTGGCGGTGGTGAAGGCATGGTGCTCAAGCCGGAACCGCTGTTTGCATGCGCTGAATCACTGGCGCTGGCGCCGCGGGAGCAACGGCTGTCCGGCGAAGCGAAAGAAACGGTGGTCCTGCTTTCACCGCAAGGCGCGCTGTTTACACAAGGCATGGCCGAAGAGCTGGCGGCACTGGAACGGATTGTATTGATCTGCGGCCGCTATGAAGGCGTGGATGAGCGGGTAGCGGAAGCGCTGGCGGACCGCGAGATTTCCATTGGCGACTACGTGCTGAGCGGTGGTGAGCTGGGCGCAGCCGTAATGGTTGACACCATTACCCGGCTGATGCCGGGCGCGCTGGGCAATGAGGCTTCAGCGCGGCAGGAAAGCTTCAGTGCTCAGGTAAAAGCCGGCATAGACGGGCCGGACAGCACATGCGCCTCAGGCGGATTGCTGGATTATCCGCATTACACACGGCCCGCGGAGTTTCGCGGGATGCCGGTTCCCGAAGTGCTGGTGAACGGGAACCACGATGAGATAAGGCGCTGGCGGCGACGCAAGGCGCTGGAGAAGACCGCGCGCAACCGCCCGGACCTGCTGGAGCGCCAGCCGCTCAGCGCAGAGGACAAAAAGTTTTTGGCCGAGATCGTTGAAGACAAGATTGCCAAAGAGAAGATGGGCCGCGAAGCAACGCGGAAAACATGAATCAGCCGTTCAGAACAGTTAGAATCATGTTGATGCGCGCGGTGCGCGGCCACAGAAAAAATGTTGGATTTCCGGACGTTGCAACGTCCTTGAAGAGGAAAAGAAAATGTCACAGCACCCTATCATGGAAAAACTCGCTGCCAAGCTGCAGCGCAAGGACATCCCTGCCATCAATCCGGGCGACAGCGTCCGCGTCCAGGTCAAGATCAAAGAAGGGGACAAAGAACGCATTCAGGCGTTTGAAGGCACCGTGGTCTCCATGCGCAATGGCGCACAGGGCAGTTTCACCGTCCGCAAAGTCAGCTTTGGCCAGGGCGTAGAGCGCATCTTCCCGTTCAACTCCAAGGTGATCGACAAAGTTGAAGTGGTGCGCTCCAACCAGGTCCGCCGCGCCAAGCTCTTTTACCTGCGCGGATTGAAAGGCAAGGCCGCACGCCTGCGTGAAGTTGATCATCGCGCAGAAGCGGCTGCTTCCACTACTGCGCAGGGCTAATGGTCCTTGTGTAATCCGGCTACGATCTTTTAGCTCCGCAAGGGAGGCTGGTTTCGCATCTTTCGTTGCGGTTGCAATTTGTCTTTAAGGCATAATGGATGCAGGAATTTCCTGCATCCATCCTTTTTATGCCCGGTTCCGTTTCCAGTCGCGATGCTCAATCAGAGCTTTTTGAAGGCGGATACTACTCTGTCATTGATGGCGACGTTTTCAGTATCGCCAAAGTGCTGAAGCTTGATGGGGAGATCATCCATGTGCGGATCTATAAGCAGCATTTCCAGCAGCGTCCGCGCTCCATTGATCCGGGCGCGCTCACATTGGGGACCATCAAAGACGAAGACGGCTTCGGGATGGGCCACCTGCCCCTGCGCCTGTCAGCTTTCGTAGAGCGCGAGCCGCTTTTTGTTACATACTCCGCCGTCACGGCAGAGGAGCTTGTGGGATACAACTTCTGGAAAGAGACTGCCCGCGGCGCAGTATTTGAAC
The DNA here is from genome assembly GCA_027307295.1 of Acidobacteriaceae bacterium. Lineage (GTDB taxonomy): Bacteria > Acidobacteriota > Terriglobia > Terriglobales > Acidobacteriaceae > Angelobacter. Next base: position 12,857 of record DAHUXF010000001.1, on the reverse strand, counting down.
TCTGAATCTCAGCACAAGAACAGTCAAGATTTTCTGATTCCATGGGCGGATATACGCCATATCAAAGATGCCCTCGCTTCCGCGAGGGCATCTTCACATTACTTTCTCTACTGGTGTTTCGCAGCAGGCCAAATTTTTTGTCGAGCCTGGTTGAAATAGTTCCAACTACTTGGATGGTGTGCAATCCTGCGCGGGAGGCAGGGCCACACCCAGTTTGGTATTGAGTGATGGCGCACCATCGAAATCAAACATGTCTTCCAGCGTGCTGGCAGGCTGATCGCGTTTGGTCAGGTGAGGACGCGCAGTCCTGTCGTCTTCATCGTCGCCATCGCGGTCGCCGGAACTGGTGGTCATGAAGATTTTCTCAATCAGCGCCAGGATGGAAGTGTGGTCGCCTACAGTGTGAGAGACATAGCTTTGCTTGGCGAAGGGCGAGATCACGATGAACGGAACGCGGATGCCGTATTGATCAAAGTTGGCGCACGCCGCCGGGAAAGGCCCGGTGGGATTGAGCGCAAACTCCGGGCACAGGTCGGCTGCGTCCGCCGTAGTGGTGTCCGTCTTGCTCAGCAGGTTAGTGGAGCATTCCGCGCCTTTGCCGGGTTGCAGGCTCAGCGGCGGATTGGAAAGATCAGCGCACTGTCCGGGGTTAATGCCGTCAGGATTAGGAGCGTGGCCCTGGCGTGCGCGGGGCGGAAGAACGTGATCATAAAAGCCGCCGTGCTCGTCGTAGGTAAAGATAACGATGCTGTCTTTCCAGAATGGGCTGTTGCGGATTGAGTTCAACACCAACGAGACGAATGCCTGGCCGCGCTGAATGTCGGTCGGCGGATGCTCATCGTTTTCTTTCGTAATGCCCAGCACGCCCAGGTTGGGGTCAACGAATGAAACTTGCGGCAACGGCGGTAATGCCGGGTTGCCGGCCAGCTGTCCCAGGAAGACGGGAAGCGGCAAGAAATGCGGATCAAGAGGCGATGGGAAGGAACGGAAGCTGCCCCCCTGCGGAACATCCTGGAAATAGTCAGCCCAGGTGACGCCATGTTTTTCCATCAGGTCAAAAATGGTGCCGGTGATGGGCTTGTAGCCGCCGCTTCCCGGAGGCGGAAAACTGTCACTGGTGGTCAGGTGGCCAAAGGATGTGGCGGCCATCAGGTAAGAGCGATTGGGGAACGTTGGCCCTAGGACCGACGAGAAGTAGCGGTCATTCATGGCAAACTTCTGCGCCAGATCATAGTAGAAAGGAATTTCATTCTGGTTGTAGAACGCCATGGTCTGGTCGTCGGTCGCGTTCTCAACGCCCATGTCGAGTTGCTCGGTTTGGTCATTGATTCGAACAAAGCCATCCATGAACCCCTGAAAAAGCGTGTCATTCGGATGGTTGAAGTTGGCTTCACGATGGGTGCTGGCCCAGCCATGGTCCAGATCCGGAATCACGCAACGCCGGGAATCGTGGAAAGCAAAAACTGTGCTGCCATTGTCATCACGGTTGGAGTTGAGGCAGGTGAAATTGCCGGCGTGGTCCACGCGGCAGGTCAGGCCGTCGACACAGGAGTGGTCATTCTGGCGGCAGCCGCCGGTGCGGTCGTCACGGTCGTCGCCGTCTCCACGCCGCGGTGTGTGATACGGACTGCCCGGCGCATACGCTAACGCGCCAAAATAGTTATCGAAAGAATGGTTCTCCTGCATGATGACGATGATGTGTTTGGCCCTGTGAGGATTGCCTTCGGCCCTGGCTGTATTTGCAGCCAGCAACGCGATGACCGCAAAAAACACCAGTACCAGCCCTGGGCGGGCGCCACGAAATTGCATATGTCTCTCCTTAATTTTCTTTCAAACCACAGAAAGTCTTGAAATATCTGCCGCTGCATTACACAGCAACCGTGTGAATAACAGGTGAATATTCAATGAAAAATATTCATTGCAAGCTTGCGGACAAGGATTTTTGAGCGGCAGCGGCGCAATCCTGAATTTACGCAAGATTCACACCCCATTGACCGGAATTTTACGGCAGCCAGCTTAGACTTCACTGTGGCCTTTGTCGAGGGGATTTAGTCAAAAAAAGCCTGGAATTTTCGTAAAAAGCTGGGGTTTTCCGTGGTAGAGAACGTGGCCACGCGAAAAAGGGGCGCGGCGTCCGACCTCCCGCCGCCCCTGTTTAACTTATGGCTCTGCGAAGTGCCTCTGCTCTGTAGCAGGCTTGTGAAAATCAGGGGATGGAATTGAGCAGAAGCTCGTCATTACAACCAATTCCGCGCCGCTCCTAATGGCTGCCAGAAAGTGCTGGACGCGCCAACGATTTTAATCTCGCGTTAACCAGACAGCCACAATTTCTTCACAAGCCCCCACTACGATTCCCGGTTCGTAAATTTTCGGAGGGTTCCATGCGACCCAATTTTTGCAGGTCAATTGTCTTAGCAATTCTCGCCGTCACTACATTGATCGTTTCATCACGCGCGCAGGAACGCAAAGCAACCATCATCGGTCATGTTACTGACAAGAACCGCGGCATTCTCCAGGGGGCACGCGTGCGGGTGCAGCCCAGGGAGCAGGTCACATCTACTGACGCGCAAGGCCAATTCACTTTCTACGGACTCACGCCGGGCAAGTACACCATTACCGTGTCGTACTTCGGATTTGCGCCGTACTCGACAGAGGTCACGGTGAATGCCGGAGAGGTCACGCAGATGGACGCTATGTTGCAGATCGAAACAGTGAGAGAAGAAGTGGTAGTAAGAGCGGACCGGCAACGCGGAGAGGAAGAGGCGCTCAACCGGGAGCGCACAGCCGACAATGTTCTGCAGGTGCTGCCTTATGACGTGATTGTCAGCTTGCCCAACACCAATATCGCCGACGCCGTGGGCCGGTTGCCCAGCGTCTCCCTGGAGCGGGACGAGGGCGAAGGCAAATATGTGCAGATTCGCGGAACTGAGCCGCGCTTGAGCAATGTGACTGTGAATGGCATGCACTTGCCGTCTCCAGAGAGTGTCCGCAATGTGAAACTGGATGCCATTCCCGCCGATCTGGTGGAATCGGTTGAGATCAGTAAGACCCTTTCCGCGAATCAGGAAGGCGATGCCATCGGCGGATCCGTGAATCTGGTCACCAAGAGCCCCGCGGACCAGCCTTATCTGACCGTTCTCGGGATGGGAGGCTACACACCTATTGCCAGTGGACGCACGGCCGATCAATTCAGCGCAACCATGGGCCAGCGGTTTGGCGCAGACCATCGTTTTGGCATACTGGTGGGCGGCAGTTATGACTGGAATGGCCGCGGCATTGATGACGTGGAGCCCAGCCAGGGCGTGAACACGCTCAACAGTGGCGCAACTTTTTTAGGGCCGAATGGTTATGACCAACGGCAGTACTGGTATGACCGCACACGTTACGGTTTTGGCGGCGCCATGGACTACCGGCTCAGTGCAGCCGCCAGCCTCTATCTGCATGGTCTCTTTTCACAGTTCAAAGACGGTGGCCAGGACTGGATTTATTCGCCCTCCGTTGGTTCATTCGCCACTGCCACGCTGACGAATCCGGACGGAAGTTCAAGCTTCGCGCACGTTACCCGCAAGCCGTCGCAGCGTTTGTTCAGCACGACTGCCGGGGGAAGATATGACAAGGGATCAACGCTCGTCAATTATGAACTTTCCCTGGGCCAGGCGCGTTTTACCGGCTTTTTTCCCTCGACCAGTTTTAGTCCTGCACCCAGTGATCCTGCGGTTCCTAACGCGCTCAGGGACGGCACCGTTCAATTTGCACTCAATAACACCAATCCATTCGTTCCCCGGCTCACAGCCCTAAACGCCAACATCTTTGACCCAAACCTATACACTATCAGCCGCTTGTCCACCGGCGATGACCATACTTTCGAGCGGGACGTTACAGGGGCCATCTCCGTTGCCCGGACTTACTTTGCCGGCTCGCATTTCAGCACGATCGAGCTTGGAGCCAAGGTGCGCGACGCACACAAGTCACAACTGAACGTCCAGCAGACGTTCAGTGCAACCCAGGATTTCTTCATGAGCTCTGTTCTGAGTTCATTCACCAATCCGAACTATTACTTCGGCGCATACGGAACGTATGGCCCAACCACGGATTACAACAAGATCATTGCTTTGTTCAACGCAAACCGCGGAGCGTTTAATTCCGGCGTAAACGCGCTGAGTGACCTGGCCCGCACGATCCCATCAGACTTTATTACGGATGAGCGCGTCTCCGCCGGTTATGTGATGAACACCATCAACTTTGGCCAGTCCCGTTTGCAGGCGGGGGTGCGCGTGGAAGGAACGCAGGATTCCTTCGTCGGGAACCAGATCCAGGTAAATGGACGCAATTTTGTGCCGGGATCGCAGGTGCAAGTCCCCGGCGAAAACAGTTACGTTGATGTTCTACCCAGCGTGCAGTACCAATACCGTTTTGGCTCTGACACGATTTTGCGTGCGGCTTACGGCATGGGCATCTCACGGCCAAACTTTGGCGACCTGCCTCCCTTCGTCAAGTTTGATCCCACCGTTGCAGCCGGCCAGCCAGCGGTCACAGCCGGAAACTCCAACCTGCAACCAACCCATGCACAGAATTTCGATCTTCTGCTGGAGCGTTATCTCAAGAACGTGGGCATGATTCAGGGCGGCGTATTCTATAAATATCTGACCGATCCCATTTATGAGGGCGTGATAACTCCCATCACATCGGGTCAGTTCGCCGGATTACTGCAGTCTGCTCCCATCAATGGCCCTCATGCCCATCTTACGGGAATCGAAATGGCCTGGCAGCAACGGCTTACATTCCTTCCGGGATTTTTGAATGGTTCGGGAATCAGAGCGAACTACAGTTACACTTCATCCAGCGCCAGTTTTCCTTTGGGATTCGGCAGAACTGGCACTGCTGCGTTGCCGCGCCAGGCGCCGAACAACTGGAACTTCGATTACACCTATGACAAAAAAGGTGTGTCGGCGCGCATGGGACTCACGCATAATGACGCTAACATCTTCGCTTACCAGTTCCAGGATGGCGCTGCGGGCGGAGTCAAAGGTCCGAACGGAGACCAATATCTCTATCCTCACACGCAAGTGGACGCACAGGTCAGCTACTGGGTCCCTCGCGTCCACGGCGTTCAGGCGATTGTCTCCATGCTCAACCTCACCAATGAAACGTTTGGGTTTTACAATGGCAGCGAACAGTTCCCAGTGCAGCGTGAATACTATAGCCGCACCGTTTCTGTTGGGTTACGCTGGACGCCAACAAGAGAACGCACAAAATGACGAAGCTCTAAAAAATTAAGTCCGGAACACTGTTATCAACTGCAAAGCCTGCCAGCCTTGGCAGGTTTTGCTTTTTGGGAATTTCAGTTTGGGCCGCTGCGCGCGGTTTTCATTTATGAAATTTAAAAGCACTGCGTAATCGTGATCGTTAAAGAAATCACGAAAGAAATTTGTCTTCCACCCAGAGCCATGCGTAGCGAATGATCCTTGGACGATTCCACATGAATTCAAATCACTTCAATTACAAGTGAGCGCGGTTCGCGTTCTTTTAATTGTTGGCAGATTCCAATGTCCCGAATCGGGAAGATTTAGATATTTTTTTGGTTCCTGCAGCAAAATCCAGTTTCAGAGTCTCTGCCGTTTCAGTAGTATCTACGGCAGTTCGACAGTGGAGCGCCGTATAGGTCCTTTGGCGCCAAGTTCAACTGGCCCTTGCTCGTGGCCACATGTGCATCGCTTGACGCTCTAGCCATTGTGAATAGAACGACTGTCCTCTTTTGTTTTTTGGCTTCAACTTATCCCCAAATCGCAAGGAAAGAACGTTCATTTGAAAATGCACAAGGAGCAAAGTATGTGTCGATTGTTGCGCGGTCCAGCGTTGTTGTTGTTTTTCATTTTGATTTCAGTAGCCCTGCCCACTCTGGCGCAGGTTGCACCATCCGGTAATTCGGCCCAGGTACTGCCTGTTGCGCCGCTGCAAGGCATCCATCACAGTGTGCCGTGGCGAGATCCCATCACGAGCGGTCCCGTAGGGTTCGCGGCGCCTGCCGGTGCGCACCTGACATACTTCGGCGGTCCGGTGATTACAAACGTTCACGTGGTGGAGGTGTTGTACGGAAGTGGTTCTTACGATCCACATGTTGCCGGAACTACCTCGCCTACTCTGGGCAACTTCTTTAGTGATATTACCGGCCCCAACAGCGGATACACTTCGTTGCTGACCCAGTACAGCACGCCGGCTTCGGGCGGCACCAACCAAACGATTGGCAATGGTACGTTTGACGGACTGTTTCAGATTGTTCCTGCGGCAGCCAACAACGGCTCCACCATTGACGATTCAAATATTCAGGCAGAGCTTCTGGCTCAGATCTCGGCGGGACATCTTCCGGCCCCTGTCCTCGACGCAGCGGGCAACGTAAACACCATTTACATGATTTACTTCCCGCCAGGAAAAACGATTACACAAGGTGGGTCTTCAAGCTGCGTGGGCGGCGGTTTCTGCGCTTATCACGGCACCACATCGAATACCTTCAACTCGGTGAATGTTCTTTACGGCGTGCATCCGGACATGCAGGCGGGCAGCGGCTGCTCTTCGGGATGCGGTAACTCCTCAGTGTTCGGCAATTACACATCAGTGACCAGCCACGAATTGTCGGAAGCGATAACAGACGCGGATGTGGGCATTGCAACCACCTTTGCCGCCCCACTCGCCTGGATGGACCAGACGAACGGAGAAATTGGCGACATCTGCAATGGCCAACAAGGTTCGTATGTCGCGAATGGCACTACCTACACTATCCAGTTGGAATTTTCGAATGCAGTAAGTAATTGCGTTTTACCCCCACCAGCTCCGGCCGGGGCGAACTTTACGCTGTCGGCTTCGCCCGCCAGCCTGACCGTGACCCAGGGAACCAGCGGAAGCAGCACGATAACCGTGAACCCCTCGGGCGGATTCACAGGAAGCGTAAGCTTGTCGGCGTCCGGCCTGCCTTCAGGCGTGACTGCCAGCTTCAATCCTGCCAGCACCACTGGCTCAAGCACGTTGACGCTCACTGCCAGCGCCGCCGCAACCACCGGGACTGCAACGGTGACGGTAACCGGAACATCGGGAACGCTGACGCACACCACGGCTGTCACACTTACGGTGAATGCCACGGCCACGCCGAACTTCTCGCTCTCGGCGTCGCCCTCCAGCCTGAGCGTAAAGCAAGGCACCAGCGGAAACAGCACGATAACCGTGAGCCCCTCGGGCGGATTCACGGGAAGCGTGACCTTATCGGCTTCCGGCTTGCCTTCAGGAGTAACAGCGGCATTCGGCACGAACCCGACAACCTCAACCAGCGTGCTGACTTTTACCGCCAGCGCGACGGCAACAACGGGGACCTCGACGGTCACAGTTACCGGCACCTCTGGAAGCCTCACGCACACCACCACCATCAGCCTGACGGTCACCTCCTCGGCGAACGCGCAAAACCTGATTGTGAACGGTGGGTTTGAAACCGGTGTTGCCACTCCCTGGACCCTGACGCCTGCGGTGTTGAACAACTCCTCTGCTGAACCTCCACATACGGGAAACTGGGACGCATGGCTGGATGGCTACGGAACAAATCATACTGACTCCGCAACCCAGACGGTCAGCATTCCTTCCACCGCCACCACGGCTACCCTGACGTTCTGGCTGCATATCGACACAGCTGAAACCACCACTACCACGGCGTTTGACACCTTTAAGGTCCAGGTGCTCAACAGCTCCAACACTGTGTTGGCCACGCTGGGTACATTCTCCAACCTGAATGCTGCTGCCGGTTACGCTCAGCATTCGTTCAGCGTAATCCAGTTCAAAGGCCAGACAGTGAAGATTCAGTTCATTGGCACTGAAGACGCCAGTCTGCAAACCTCATTCGTGATTGATGACATTGCTTTGAATGTTCAATAGCGAATGATTTAGACCATCTGTCCGGGGCCGTTTTTCAGGCCCCGGTTTTTTGTGCGCGTGACGGCATGGAAAGGCAGGCTGCGATTTTTGCGCTCCAGCCGATGCAAAGAAGGCGAATCTCACTAAGCGCATCCAGTGTAAAAGACAGGTTACTTGGGCTTACCGGGCAGAAAATAAAACCGTACCACCAATAATACGGCCAGCGCTGCTGAGCCCATGAGCAGGTCAAAGGCAGTAACGTCCGTAGCGACCATTCTTCTTGCGATAACGAACATCACCACCTCAACTGCCGCGCTGGTACGGTGAAAGAGCAGCAGCAAGCCTAATTCGCCCGCGATCGCCAGCAGCAAAATCTTCTGCAGGAGTTGATGCAGTGTCTGGTATTCGTCCGGGACGCGCCACAGTTGCGGGAACCCATAATGGACAATCTGGAACAGCGCGATACAAGCTCCCACCATCACCAGAATCGCCAGCACGGAGAGAAATACATGAATAAAATTGCCGACGTAGCTGTTAACGTATCGCTCCAGCGGCGTCCCGGAATCGCCCGCTTCCTTCATGGTTTCTCTTTCCATTGCCATCTCTGCACTGTGCTCCGGGTCTGCTCGACAATGTGAGTTGTTTCCAGGGGTGCGGGGATGCCCCGGTAAAATAAGGCATGCTCATTGCCGCCGGACTGGTCACGCTGTTGCTATGGATTTCGCTCTTGTTTTTTCGTGGACAGTTCTGGCGAATCCGCGACATACAGACAGGCCCGGCGGTTACAGCGGCGCGGGTAGCAGTCATTATTCCAGCGCGTAATGAAGCGGATGTGGTCGGGCAGACCGTTGCGTCACTCTTGCAGCAGACCGGCAGCCATGAGCTGCAAATCTTTCTTGTGGACGACGGCAGTACTGACGGAACGGCGCAAGCGGCGCGCGCGTCAGCAGCCGCAATGGGTGGCGCGGCCCGGCTGGCTGTGATTGAAGGCCGGGCACTGCCTGCAGGCTGGTCCGGTAAATTATGGGCCATGCAACAGGGGATTGCGCTGGCGCGCTTAACCAATCCTGATTTCTTTCTCTTTACTGATGCTGACATTGTTCATGCCGCTGACAGCGTTTCAACCCTGATCTCAATTTTGCAATCGGACAACCGGGACATGGCATCATTCATGGTGAAGTTGCATTGCCGGAGCTTTGCCGAAAAGATGCTCATCCCGGCGTTTGTCTTCTTTTTCTTCAAGCTGTATCCGCCAGACTGGATTGCGAATCCACGCCATAAGACGGCGGGAGCGGCAGGCGGATGCATCCTGCTGCGGCCCGCAGCGCTGGACCGGGCAGGCGGCATTGAGGCTATCCGGAGCGCAGTGATTGATGATTGCGCCCTGGCTGCACGTATCAAGCACGGCGGTGGACGCCTGTGGCTGGGCGCGTCCACGACAACGAAAAGCATTCGTCCTTACGGCGGGTTTTCCGGGATTGGCAGCATGATTTCGCGCAGCGCCTTCAATCAACTGCATCATTCAGCGTTGCTGCTGATGCTCTCCGTGGCTGGCATGGCAATCACTTATCTGCTGCCGCCAGCCCTGGTGTTTTTTAGCCACCGGCTGGCACCCGCCGCGCTGGGAGGGACGGCCTGGGTGCTGATGACCATCAGCTATCTGCCCGTGTTGCGGCTGTACCGGCTGAATCCTCTTTGGGCGCTGGCTTTACCGGGAATTGCAGTTTTCTATCTGGGCGCTACAGTCCATTCGGCGTGGAAGTATTGGATTGGCCGCGGAGGGCAGTGGAAAGGCAGGGTCCAGGACCCGGCGGCCAAATCAGTGGTAAGGTTGGAGCGTCATGATTGAAACGACGTGCCCGGACTGTGGCATCGAAATGGAGGAGATCGAGAAGACCACATTCACAGGTCGCGAGATGCGCGAATATCAATGTCCCGGGTGCAAGCGAACGCAGATCGTGGACTGCGGTGAGGCACTGTGGAAGATCTTTGTCGGATGCGAACAACGCGCCCGGCAAGGAATGAATCGGCCTAGACGGAAATGCCGGAAGTCTGTTGGTCTTCTTCTCCGGTAGCGGATTCTTCTTCCAGCCGGTTGATTTTGATGCCCACCGCCGCAAAGATGCGCTCTTTGGGGACAACGCTATCATCCGGATCAAGCTTAGGCATCCTGGCTGCGTCTTCCTGCGATAACGGCGGAGCCACCGGATCACTATGCGTGATGGTCCAGATCCAACTCAATACGGCAATCAGATAAGCAAATTGTCCAACTTCACTGGCCAGGCTGCGCAGCACGGCATTTTGATACAAGCTCACCACAAACCGCGTGGTGGCTTGCACCGTCAGGTACAGCACAAAGCCAATGGCAATCTCCGCCACCGATGACTTCCAGGGGATCCCCAGGGATTTTGACTGCACCAGCAGAATCCAGAGCAAGGAAGCGTCCGCCAGAAAGATGGTGCGTTCGATTGTGAGCGGGACTTCGATGTAACTCTCCCGGTGCCCGGCAGGCATCATCACAGAGAGTGCTACGGCAGTGGAGATGCCCAGCACAGCCCAGAAACAGAAGCGGGCCACAGTCCGTCCTGGCAGAGATTCAAAGGGGTCCAGAACTTTTACCAGGATTTCCAGCAAGACCAGGTTAAGCAGGATGGCTTCAATAAAGTCCACCACTGAGTAAGTGATGATAAAGGCCCCGGGACTGCCAAATCTCTGTATGGCGAGCCCCACCATCGAGGAACCCGCCATATAGAGCAGGTAATAGCTGAAGACTTTCCAGTGTTGGAAAAATTCTCTGCGTTTGAGCACGGCCCAGCATGCCACCAACTGACAAAGAATGATGGCGTACCAGAAGACATAATCAAACGTGAGCAAGTGGTGCTTCAATCAACCTTCTTATTGCGCATTGAAACTTTGTGGAGGAATTGGAATTCCTCCAGCCGGCGCGCTGTTACCGGCCATGGTAATTGATCCGAGCAGCAGAGCAAGTGCAAGAAGAACCTTAGTGTCGATCATTAGGGAACCTTTCCTCGTGGCCCCGGTTTACAGTCTTCCGGGGTTTTTGATTCGACGAGGGGTAATCCCCGCGTCTGGAAAGCCTTATCCAGACTCCAGATTTGGCTGATTACACCCGTCCATTGCACATTATTTCCGGCAATGAACACTCTAGGCCATATACCTTAAGGTCTTGCCCTCCAGTCACCATGCTGAGGCGCTTATACTGAAAAGATATAAGTGATGAATTGTCAGCTATTTATATGACAAAAGGATTAAAATCACTGTGATTCTATCTAAGGAAAAGCAGATGAAGAAGTCATTTCTTGGGTTCGTGCTCATTTTCTTCGTTGTAACCACTATCAGCCCGGCCCAGCAGGTCCCGCCAACGGCAGCAGTGCAGCCTGCCCTGGGGACCATCTCCTTCCCCAATTCTTGCGCCAAAGCGGCCCAGCCAGCATTTCTTACCGGCATGGCTTTGCTCCATTCTTTCCAGTACGGGGCAGCGGAAAAGTCCTTTGCTGAAGCCACCCATACGGACCCTGCATGCGCCGTGGCGTATTGGGGCATGGCCATGACTACCTACCATCCTATCTGGGAAGGAGCGAATGACAAGGGACTGGCCAGAGGCCGCGCGTTCCTGGAGAAGGCGAGCAATACAGCTCCTGCCGCCGGGCGCGAACGTGAATATGTCAGCGCGCTGAGCATCATCTTTGAAGAAGGCCGTAGCGCTGACGACCGTCTGGCGCGTTATAGCAATGCTATGGCCGGGCTCTCCCGCAAATATCCTGAAGACGGAGAGGCAGCGGCTTTTTATGCCTTGTCATTGCTGGCCTTGCCAGGGAAAGAAAATGGCACGGCAACGCGCAAAGAGGCGATTGCGATTCTCACGCGGCTTTCCGCAGCCCAGCCGGAACATCCGGGCGCGGTCCATTATCTGATTCATGCTGCTGATACTTCTGAACTTGCGCCATTAGGTCTTGAAGCAGCCCGCCGCTATGCCAAGGTGGCTCCGGATTCGTCCCATGCCCTGCACATGCCGTCCCACATCTTCGTGCGCCTGGGATTGTGGCAGGAATCCATTGATTCAAACCTGGCTGCCGCGGCTGCCGCAGCCGAGGCCACGAAGCAACAAATGGGCGAGGCCCATTACCAGTTTCATGCCCTGGATTTTCTCGATTATTCCTACCTGCAAACAGGCGAGGAGAGCAAAGCCCGGCAAGTGGTGGCCGATCTCAACAAAGTTCCGGGAAGCACGCCCAAAGAGACCACAAACGTTCGTCTCAACCTGACCAGCCGCAACTTGCTGGAGCTGCATCGCTGGAATGAGGCGCTCATGCTTGCGCCGGAAGGCGACCACTACTACCAACAAGTCATCTACGCGCTTCACACCATTGCCGCTGCACGAACCGGAGACGCCAAAACGGCGGAAGAAAATTTCAGGCAGATGAAGAAAGCGTTCAAGAGCTCCGGCAGAGACGGCAAGCTGGAGGATTATCGCCGCAAGGAAGCGGAAGCATGGCTCGATTATGCCAAAGGGAAGAAAGACAAAGCCCTACAGCACATGCGCGCCGCGGCTGAGATGCAGGAGAAACGTGATCCAGGCGGGTTCCATGTTCCTGCGCGGGAGATGCTGGCTGATCTTTTACTGGAGCTGCACAAGCCGGCGGAAGCAGCCGACGAATATGAGTCCGTACTGAAAGTGATTCCTGGCCGCTTTAATGCAGTTTATGGAGCCGCCAGGGCCCTGGAACTGGCGGGTAAAACGGGACAGGCGGCCAAGTACTACGCGCAACTGCGCCAGGCTTGCGCTCCCGGTGCTGACAGGGAGGAATTGCGGAATGCCAAAGTTGTGGCAGCAGGCAATTGAACTTTGCTATTTCACCCAGCTATTTCACCCAGGCTATTTCACCCAGCTCCGGGCCAGCGCCGCTTCTTCGACGATCGATTGCAGGGCAAGCCGCGTTTCA